>NZ_JAWOCL010000063.1:0-25285 GCF_046483825.1 Sodalinema sp. | reverse complement strand
CCCGCCACCGATATTTACGCCCTATCCGCCTCCCTGTATGAACTCAGTACCGGGGAATTACCGGCTGCTTCAAGCGATCGCGCCATAGTTGTCCATGAAGGAAAACCCGACCCCCTCATCCCTCCTCGACAACTGAATCCCAACCTTAGCCCCTACCTAGAACGAGTCATTTTAACAGGAATGCGCCTTCGAGTTGAAGAGCGAATTCAATCAGCTCAAGACTTTAGAAAAGCCTTACAAGGACAATTTGTTTCTCCCCTCCATCAAACCGCTAAAAATTATTTACTTCAAGGAAATCTCAATCAAGCGATTCAAGTTTACCAAACCTGTTTAGAGCGAGAACCCGACAACGGAGAAGCGGCGGTTGAGTTCGCCTTAATCCTCGTCCACCTCAACCACGACGATGGAACCAGCGCCCTCAACATCGCCCGTCAAGCCCAACAGCTCCAACCCCAGGATGGACGCAGTTATGGCGTGTGCGGCTTAGTCTATTGTCGCCGTCAACAGTGGAACGATGCTGTTGCTGCGTTGCAACAGGGAGTTCGTCTGAGTTCCAAAGAAGCCTGGATGCACGCCAATCTCGCCTGGGCCTTGGGGAAACAGGGAGATTGGCCAGCCGCTGAAACCTCCATCCAACAAGCCCTACAGCTTAATCCAGACTGTACCTTCTCCTTGGGAGTTAAAGCCTGGATTAATTTTCATCAGCGTCAGTGGAAAGCCGTCGTGCGGGCGGGAAGTCAGGGAATGTTTAAATCGCAACAGACGCCTAAAGAGGAGGAAATTCGCTTAAAATCCTGGGTGTATCCCCTAGTGATTTCCGCCTTAGAACGAGCCACCGGGAAGACTGGGGGGGATGCCCAACGTCGCCTCCAAGCCTTTCTCCGGGACGTTCCTCAGCATCCCCTGGCGTTGGGATTGCAGGCTTGGTATCAGTATCAACATGGGAATCTAGCCACCTGTCGTCAAAGTCTGGATTTAGCTCGTCAAGCCCAAAATTGCCCGGAATGGGTTGACAAAAACAGTCTTTTGGTGTATGAGCATTTAAATGACTTGACCACCGCCATTCAACGCTATCAAACCTATCGGCAACAGCATCCCGATTCAGCCTGGGCTAATTATCGCCTAGGAACTCTTCTGGCTCAACGAGGAGATTATCAGCAGGCTAAAACCTATTTAGAAGCCGCCGTCAAAGAGTCGCCCAACCTAGCCGCCGCCCAGCATAACTTGGGCTGGGTGTTATTGAATCTACGTAATTCCGAGGGGAATGTAGCCGCGCCTCAGGCCCTGCTGAGTGCTTATCGTCAGGCGGCGATCGCCTATGAACAGCAAGGCGATCGCCAAAAAGCCCAACAGGTGCGATCGGCGTTTCAGGCTCTCAACATTAACCTTTAACCCAAAAATGGGGCTGATGTTCTTGCCTGTACTAGAGGGTATTTTTGTCAATATCCTCTAGGCGATCGCCATACTCCCTTGACGCTGGTTGGGCGGGTGAAATGCCAAAACAATCAAGTCAGGGGAGATTCCCAACCTCAGGAGATCCTCAATCACCCCCTCTTCTGTCCAATCTTCCTCAATTAAGATCCGTCCCGCCTTAATTCGAAGGTGAATCTGTACAGTTTTTACCCGCCGCGAATGTTCCCAACCCATCAGCAATAGCAAATAGTTATCGCTATCTTCATCGAGGACAGGAACCGTCTCCAGGGTGGAATCAGCTTGCAAGTTGAGCTGATGATAATCCGAGATCACTTGCCGAACCGCCGCTCGCAACTCAATCATAGATTGGGATTGTCTATCCATGTTACAACCACCTCCTCAATGGGATCGAAGACTAATAGTTTAATCTGATTACGTCGGATAATGGTATCCGCTAAATACCGCTGAAAGCCTTGGCTATAGGTGTCTAACGGAACCGCCAGATATAGCGTGAACTCTGAATCTGTTTCCTCCAAGATGTCCCGATAAATTACATATTGACCCACAGCCCGTTCTAATTCAAAGAAAAAAGACTTTCCTAGAAAACTCTTGACTTCTACGAGGATTCTCTCATCGTCCCGTTCTAAGGCTAGAGGTTGCTCGGCTGCTAGATCCACATAAAGGCGATCGCCCCCTAGGGTGAGTGCATAGTTCTCTGCGACAATTTGCCACCCCTCCCGAACCAGTGCTGTCTTAACTGTGTCATGGTAAAAGTCTTTGTTAGGCATACTCACCAAGCGACCGTTAGAACTTCATCTTAGCTCAAGCACACTCAGGAGCAATTCATTGTGGGAGGTTAACCCCATCCATCGTACTGCAACTCCTGCTCATCAACCACGGAGGCTCAGGGGGACTGCTGCAAAAACACCGAGAGGGGAATCGTCTCAGACTGCGATGCCTCAATCTGAACTGTTTCCCAAGCTATCCGTCAGGAAGCGGACGAGTTGACGCTTCTGCCAGAGACTCAACCCTAACAGCCTTTCTTTTAAATCAATTGCGGTCATCGCATCACCTCCAAGTCTCCCCCGAGTCTACCACTGAGGCTTCTAGCCCAAACTCTGGCCGAAAGATGTTGGCCAAGGGGAAAAATCTGCTACTGTGACAATCAGATTTGAGACATCCAGACGTGCAACCGAGGTAGATCATGCGAATTCTCTTTGTTGGGGCAGAAGCCGCACCACTCGCTAAAGTGGGTGGAATGGGCGATGTGGTGGGCGCACTCCCCCGGTATCTACGAAAACTGGGCCATGACGTGCGGGTGTTTATGCCCTATTACGGCTTTCTTCCTGACAAAATCGAGATTCCCGAAGACCCCGTTTGGTGGGGCCATGCGATGTTCCAAGACTTCGCCGTCTACGAAACCAAACTCCCTAAGAGTGATGTTCCCCTCTATCTGTTTGGTCATCCGGCGTTTATGCCCCGTCGCGTCTATCATGGCGATGATGAGGATTGGCGTTTTACTCTGTTCGCGAATGGCGCGGCGGAATTTGCCTGGAATTACTGGAAACCCGATATCATGCATTGTCATGATTGGCACACAGGCATGATTCCCGTTTGGATGAATCAATCGCCGGACATTACTACGGTGTTTACGATTCATAACCTGGCCTATCAAGGTCCCTGGCGGTGGTATCTCGATCGCATCACCTGGTGTCCCTGGTATATGCAGGGTCATAACACTATGGCCGCTGCGGTGCAGTTTGCCAACAAGGTGAATACAGTCTCCCCCACCTACGCTGAACAAATTAAAACCGCTGAATATGGGGAAAAAATTGAGGGCTTGCTCTCGTTTATTAGTAGCAAACTCAGCGGGATTCTCAACGGAATTGATACGGAGAGTTATAACCCGGAAACGGATACAGCCCTGAAGCAAAACTATACGGCTGACACGGTTGAAAAACGTGCCGCCAATAAAATTGCGCTTCAGGAAGAATTGGGCCTACAAGTCAATGCCGAGACCTTCATGATTGGCATGGTGACTCGGTTAGTCGAACAGAAGGGGATTGATCTCCTTCTGCAAATTCTCGATCGCTTTATGGCCTATAGTGATTGTCAGTTTGTTCTCTTGGGAACGGGCGATCGCTACTACGAAACCCAGATGTGGCAACTCAGCACCCGCTATCCTGGGCGCATGGCCAGTTATCTTCTCTATAACGACCAACTGGCCCGCCGCATCTACGCCGGAACCGATGCCTTTATGATGCCGAGTCGCTTTGAACCCTGTGGGATTAGCCAAATGTTAGCCATGCGGTATGGCTGTCTCCCCATTGTCCGCCGTACAGGGGGGTTAGTCGATACCGTCTCCCACCATGATCCCATGAAAGAGGCGGGAACTGGGTTCTGTTTTGACCGCTATGAGGCTCTCGATTTATACACCTGTTTGGCTCGCGCTTGGGAGTCGTTCCGTTATAAGAACGACTGGCGCAAGTTACAACAACGAGCCATGCGTCAAGACTTTAGTTGGCGCAAGTCGGCGGTGGCTTATGATAATCTCTATCGGGATCTCTATGGCCTGCCCCATCGGACCGATGAGGAATTGCCGAAGTTGTTTGAACAAGCTGAAGAGTTTACGACGGTTCAATAGTTACCGTATGGCGAAGGATGCCCCTAGGGATAAGTGCGTCACTAGGGGCATTTGGGTTAATGAATTTGGAGATGTTATCACCTTTAGAGGGTTAACCATGAATGTTAGAGCGATTATTGAGTGGGATGAAGTCTCTCAGTTATATTCGGCAACTTGTCCAGAGTTAAACTTTGTCTCGTCGTTTGGAGAAAGTCGTGACGAGGCGATCGCACAGCTTAAGGATGCGATCGCTCTCATGTTAGAGCCAATCCCAGATGAATTTTTGGAAACTCAAAACCCTCAAGATGTTGTAGAACTGGCGCTTTGAAAATTCCATGCCAAGATATCCTCGATTGACGGCAAAGCAGGTCATTAGAAAATTAAAAACAGCCGGGTTTCTTGAAGTTTCTCAGACTGGCTCTCACCTGAAGTTGTTCAACCCCAAAAGCCGACGGACAGCTATTATTCCAATTCATAGTAAAAAAAACATACCTATTGGAACATTGAAAGCCATTGAAAAACAAGCAGATATTAAATTAACAGAACTATAAATGTAGCGACTGTCTCAACAATTGAGACAGCCGCTACGGCAAGAATATCCCCGGGTCAACTTAAATCGCTAATCTGGGTATTAACTTGCGACTTGTTCCGGTGTCTCGGTGACAGCTTTGGTTTTCTCTTCGATGGAACTCATCAAGGATTCATAGGGTTGAATAAACTTGTCAATCCCTTCCTCAATCAATTCTGCCATCACCGAGTCCAGGTTAATCTGGATATCCGGGTGGTTGAGATGTGCAATCACTTGATAGGCCGCTTTCACATCCCGATGAACCGTATCCGGTTGTGGTTGACCGTGGTCGGCGAAGGCGTCTAAGGTACTCGGAGGAATGGTGTTAACCGTGTTGTCCGCCACCAGTTCCTCAACATACATGACATCGCTGTAGTCGGGGTTCTTGGTGCTGGTACTGGCCCAGAGGAGGCGTTGGGGACTGGCGCCTTTCTCAGCCAGGGCCTGCCAGCGATCGCTGCTGAAAATGTCTTCATAGGCTTGATAGGCAATCTTCGCATTGGCGATCGCCACCTTACCCTTAATAGAGTTAACCAACTCAGCATCCGCACCAGCTTCGAGGCGTTTATCCAACGCATCATCGACTTTGCTATCAATGCGGCTGAGGAAGAAACTGGCCACCGAGGCGATGTTATCCACCGGCTGTCCGTTCTGAACACGGGTTTCTAAGCCGCGAATATAGGCCCAGGCCGCTTGTTTGTAATCTTCTACTGCAAACAGGAGCGTGACATTGACATTGATTCCATCGGCGATCGCCTGTTCAATGGCCGCAAACCCCTCTAAGGTTCCGGGAATCTTAATCATCACATTGGGGCGATCGACAGCGTTATTAAACCGCCGCGCTTCGGCCAACGTGTCTTTCATATTCCGCGCCAGATGGGGCGACACCTCAATGCTGATATAGCCGTCTTTCCCATTCGTCTCATCATAAATGGGGCGGAAAATATCACAAGCGTTGCGGATATCTTCAAAAATCAAGGATTCATAAATCTGTTCCGGGGATTTCTCCGCCTCAACCCCAGTCCGAATATCGCCATCATAGACTTGGTTGCCGATAATCGCTTTTTCAAAGATGCTGGGATTCGAGGTGATTCCCCGTAAATTTAAACTTTCAATCTGAGACTTCAGCTCACCGGATTCGATCGCAGACCGGTTGAGATTGTCCATCCAGATGCTTTGACCGTAGTCAGCAAGTTTTTGTAGGTTTTCGTTACTCATGTGAGACTCTCCGTAAACGTCAGGTTAGCAGTCGCTTTCGCTTTTAGAACTACAAAAAACGGGTAACAGTTGACAAATCTTATATTTTGTGGTAATTTATCTTGGGTAGATTAGCGAGCCGGAAAGCTGACTGCTTAAGGTCATTCTAACGATAAATTCTAGCATCAGCACTCCCCCAAAGGATGGAGATTGGCTCAGTTCGCTCCAGTCACTGACGGGCGAGGAGCCAAATGGAAACCGAGCCGTTACGCTGGCTTCATCACCTCAACCACCATACGAAGCGACTGAATCAAGTTGTTATAGACCTGGCTTTCCCGTAACAAGAGTTGCCAGTTCACCTCAGGCTCAGGATGACGCTGAAACCAAACCGAACTCGGCTGATAAGAAATATCCCGTAGCTCAAAATCCACCCCCAAATTCAACCCCAAACTCGAACAAGCATAGCCCCGCTGGTTCCACTCCCGATTTAGCCGTTGGGAAAACATCCGCACCCCCAACGGCGTCACCGCCCGCACATGAGTGGGGTCATCATAGAAATTATCATGACGGTGATGGGGAACCTCAATAATCAGCCTGGCTCTAGGTTTGCAGATACGGTACAGCTCCTGCCAAATCTTCAGATAAACTTTGGGATCTCGCCCCAAATGTTCCAACACTTGAATTAACTGAACCTCCGCCACCGTATTATCAGACCAAGGCCAAGGAAACGTCTCCAAATCCAGAACCAGATCCGGCCTTCCATAGAGATCTACATTGACATAGCCCTCCATGGGACGATAGCCACAACCGAGATTCAGCCGTAGATTCGACGATTGGGGGACAGCCGAGGGAAAGAGAGAGAACATGGTCAACACCGGAGAGTTCCAACAAAAACCCGGTGAGTTCTCAGGGAGAAGCCTCACCGGGTTCAATCAACAAACAAAGCTTCAGCCGAGACTAGAAGCCGCGACGACCCCAGACCACCAGAGCGATGGAAAAGGTAAAGGTCGCGAGAAGTCCCGCCCAGCCAGCACTTAAAATATCCATAGTTTTTGAATGACAGACAACCAGATTGCTAGGGTCTATCATAAAGCAAACTAGGGGTTTTCGGAAATCGAGAGCTGGTACGGGGCCGACTCACCATTGAGATCTCCGACATAAATCTCATAGGTTCCCGCTTGCCAATAGCCCGACTGTTGTGGGAGACTACGAGCGCAAAAGCGATCGCCGCGATCAGGACCAATCACCAATAGGGTCGGATTCGCGTCCCCTAATACATCCAATCGCAGATAGCTAAAGTCTTCCGTTAACGTCAGTTCATGGTTGGGAACCGCCGCCGTATAGCCACAGTCTTGACTGTTGCTGCTTCCCCCCGAGTTTCCTTCCAAGACCATCTCCTCAAAACCGGGAGTTACGTCTAACACCTCGTCGGGGGGAACCGTTTGGGCTAAAGTCGGAGTAGCGATAACCAGTCCCAGGGCGATCGCCGTTAGTGATGCTAGTGAATTGCGTCTCATCGCCGTTAGCCTCCTCAAATCCCAAATCTCCACATCGGCCTCTTTCAACATTGACGGATATCTTGACGGATATCTTGACTGAAGCGATGATTTGGGTTTAACCATTACTCTACTATTGTGACCGTCAACTCCCCAAGCCAACCTCATCCCTATGACAGTTCCCAACACGGTCATTCATCTCCCCAAAGGTCTGAGGTTCGGGCTTTTCACCTCTAACTCCCTTGGAAGCCATAACCGCCATTCGCTACAATACGAACATCGACAGCGAACCGCGATACTACTCTCTTGCGCAATCGTCCTATGGCTTCTCAATCCGACTGGCAACGTAAACTTCAAGAACTCGAACTCGACATCGATCGCAAACTCGGCGATCGCACTCAATCCCAAGATAGCCCCAACAGCAACCCTCTCCCCGAACAAACCCAAACCACCATCTCCTCGCTGTACAACCAAGCGAAAACCTGGTTCCAAACCCTTCCCACCATTGGCCAAGTGGCCGTGGGAATCGGGGCCGTGGTTCTCAGCCTCTCGGTTCTTCAGACCGTGATGCGTCTCGTCACCCTCGGCATCAGTGTAGCCGTCATCGCCGTGGTTGGCTACATTGGCTATCGCCTCTTTTTCGCCCCTGGCGACACCCCCCAAAGCTAAGTCTTACCCATGATCGAACCTCCTGTTGAACGGGTGCGTCTCTCGCAAACGGCCAAAGATCAACTCAGCAAACTCAAACGTCAGACCCGGATCGATCGTTGGAACGTTCTCTGTCGTTGGGCCTTATGCCGATCGCTGGCCGAACCCAGTCCCCCATCCCCAGTTCAAATTACCACCGATAGTAACGTGGAGATGACCTGGCGCATCTTTGCCGGAGATGACGGCGATGCTTACGCGATCGCCCTCAAACAACGCTGTCATCAAGATAACCTCCCCACCGACCCCGAGACCCTAGCCCAACAATTTCTGCTGCATCTCCATCGAGGGATTGGCTATCTCGCCGGCGATCGTAATCTCAAGCAAATTGAGGATTTTGTGGGTTTAGTCAAGAGTTAATTCTGAGTTACGAATAACTCAGAATTAACCTCTAAAAAACCAATCAAAACCCCTAAAAAGCTAACATTAAAAAGTCAGAAATGGCTTTTTATACCTTTGGCTATATATCCATTTATCACCTTTAAAATCATGCTCAAACGTACCCTTAAAGCCGGATTATCTGGAGTTCTTAGTCTTATTTTTTTCCTAGGAATAACTCCCGGACTTATGGCTAAAGCCGTACCCCTACCACCACTTCCCAGCCAGGGATTACACCTAGCCAGTCTTTTGCACTTTTCCGGCTCCCGGCCCGATAACCTCGGCGTAACATCCGGGGAACTGGCCCCTTGTCCGAGTTCACCCAACTGCGTCTCTAGCCAAAGTTCAGACCTCGAACACAAAACCGCTCCCTTGCCCATCCAAGAAAGTCCCAACCAGGCTATTCAACGCTTGCAAGAGATTTTAGAAGCGCAAGATAACGCCGAAATTATCACCGCCGAACCTGACTATCTCTATGCCGAATTTACCTCAAACATCATGGGTTTCGTCGATGACGTTGAGTTTTGGGCCGACACCGACGAGAACGTCATTCAGGTTCGCTCAGCCTCACGACTCGGAGAATCAGATTTAGGCGTGAATCGTCAACGGGTTGAGTCGATTCGAGCCAAATTTGCCCCAGAATTGAGTTAAGGTCATCTTCCCTTGCGATCGCCCCTTTGGACCCAACTGTCACTCATCCTGGCTCAGCTTGAGAATGAAGGGATCTCCCCCCGCATCTTTCTCTACCTAGCCATCGCCAGTAGTGGCTTGCTGCTGCTGCTTGGGCAAAGTTCCACCGTCCTGCTTAATCGGCCCTCTCCACAGGATTACGCACCCTTACGCCACGTTTCCCAGCCGCCACCTCAAACAACCCGTCCCCCGTTACCCTCCCCTAAACTCCCCTCCCCCGCAACCCTTCTCAACCTGTCGCGGGCCGAACAGAGACTGGTGAACCAACTTGGCGATCGCCGGTGGGATGGCCGACAATGGTATCTCAGCAAATCTCGGCAGCTTCAGAACCATCTCAGTGCCGATGAGTGGCAACGACGAGAAACCATCGCCGCCAACCCCTTACGTTATCCCAGCAAAGCCGACTATCTAGCCCTAAAACAGAGCGAATATCGTCAAGTTCTCCAACAAGGTTCCCCCATACAACGGTTAATCCTAGGAAGTTCCATCGCCCTCGGGATTCCCGACGAACTGATCGGCGAGGAAGATCTCAACCTCGGCATCCCCGCCGCGCATCTAAACGATACCCTCCAACAGGTGCAAGCCTTAGATGAGAGCCTCCAGCCGCAACAGATTATCTTATTTGGGGCCGGAACCCCGGAATTACTCAAACAGGCCTCCGTGCAAGAGATCCAACAAGATGCCCTCGATGTTCTCGATGCCCTAAGCCGCAAATATCCCCAAGTTCCGATTATCATCGTCTCCGTCTTACCGCGATCGCGCTCGACCGAACTGACCCATCCCCATATGGAACGGGTAGACAACGCCAAAGTTCGCCGCCTCAACCGCAACCTGGCCCACCTGTTCGCCCAACATCCTCAGATTCGCGTTTTGGATCTCAACCCCTACATCACAGACGACGATGGCTATCTCAAACGAGACTTTTCCACCGATGGCCTTCATGCCAATCCTCTCACGGCCTTAGTTCTGATCAAACTCTTGCAGTTTAGCGATCGCCTTGATGGCACGTTCTAGGGGGTCTTCAACCTTGACGCTCAACGACTAGCGGCCAACCGCCAAGCGATCGCGGGACAATTGCTCCTCCGTTTGCGTTAAAAAGCTTTGCCAGAGATCATAACCGCGATCGCTCAGGTGAATCCCATCCGTACTCAACTCTGAGATCATGCGGCCCGATTCATCACTAAAATGAGGGTAAAGATCCAGAAACATCGCACCCTGCTGACGGGCAATCTCGGCCAGTTCCCGATTCACCGCGCGGATGTCTTGGTTACTCACCGCGTGATGATCCGTCGGCAAAATCGACTGAACCACCACATCAGCCTGGGCATAGCGCGATCGCAGTTGATAGATAATATCCTGATAATTAAACAAAACTTCCTGAACCGAGCGGCCCGCAATCAGATCATTGACCCCCGCCATCACAAAAATCGTATTGGGGCGAGTTCCCTCCAACAGGTCAATCCGTTGCCGAATCCGAGCCGTATTGTCGCCACTAATGCCCTGATTGAGCCAGAGGCGATCGCCCACAAAGATTCCTGGCGGGAGCCATTGCGTCAACGAGTCTCCAATCGTGACACAGAGGCGATTCTGGGCCTGGCCCGCCGCCGTGGCCTTAGCTTCTTCCCGGAATAACGTCGTCCACTGTTCATACGTGGGACTCTCCCGAGCCGTTTCCCAGACCTCTTGGAAACTATGGCGGGGTAAGCGAGTATAGAGTCGGCCAGCATCGAGGGCCGCTAACCGTTGCTGATAGAGTTGACCCGTAGTATTGGGAACCCGACGGGCGATCGCCATCGGCGTCGGAATCGACGACGGGTCCTGAGGGGCCATCTCAGAGATCGCCTCCTCGTGATCCAGAAGGCGGGGGAGCGAGGGGGGCATCACCTGAGCGAACAGGGGCAATGTCCCCAACATCAAAGCCAGCGAGAGGGGATTCATGATTGACTTAATACCGTAGAACACCTTGCGTTTTTGCACCAATTGAGCGATCGGATCAGGAGACTTTTCCCTAGCCCCGTAGCCAGGAGGTCCTCCAGCGTACCGATTTTAATGAACTTTTCTAAAGTTATTTAACGCTTTCGGGACGAAATCGCCCACACTTCCCTAGAATGTTAGCTTAAAGTTCTTCATCAAGAATTTTAGAGAATAGGAGAAATTTCCATGACGACTTCCACCAGCAATCAGATGGTGAAGCCTTATCAGGGCGACCCTCAGACGGGTCATCTGTCCACCCCCATTAGCGACTCTGCCTTTACCCGCACCTTTATCGGCAACCTTCCCGCCTACCGGCCCGGGTTGTCCCCCCTGCTGCGCGGACTTGAGATCGGCATGGCTCACGGCTACTTCATCGGCGGCCCCTGGGTCAAACTCGGCACCCAACGCGGTACCGAGTTCGCGAACCTCAACGGCTTGATTTGCGGCGGAACCCTGTTGCTCATTGCCACCGCTTGTTTAGCTGCCTATGGCTTAGTCAGCTTCCAAGGCCAACAATCCAACAGCGACAATTCCCTGCAAAGTTCCGAGGGCTGGAGTCAGTTCACCGCTGGATTTTTCATCGGTGGCATGGGAAGTGCATTTTTGGCATTTTTCTTGTTAGAAAACTTTGGTGCGGTTGATGCCATTCTTCGCGGATTAGTCAACAACTAATTCTCGACGTTTGTGCGTGAATCCTGTGGCACTGTTAACCTGAATTTTTTTGAAATTGGAGCCTTATAGACATGACTGGTGATTACGCTGCTTCCTATCTTCCTTGGATTCTGATTCCGGTTGTCTGCTGGCTGATGCCGGTTGTCACCATGGGTCTGCTATTTATTTACATCGAAAAAGAAGCTTAGGAGTTCGTGAGTGGTTCCTCGCCTCTCGTTAATCGTCAAGCCTAATATCCAACCGAATTAGCTGAAGCCAGGAACTATCAGAACTTGACTCACCGTCCTTAGCATCACGAAAAAGAGAGAGTGACATTCAGTTGTCCTCTCTCTTTTTTAGTGGCCTTATTTTGGGGTGACTTGTTTCGGGTTAATCCCAGACGTCAAGTCAATTCAACACTAGCTGTCGACCCAGTCGGCGTGGAAGAACTCGCCTCGGGGTTGGTCCGTGCGTTCATAGGTATGCGCACCAAAGTAGTCCCGTTGAGCCTGGGTAAGGTTTTGGGGAAGGCGATCGCGGCGGTAACTATCGAAGTAATCCAGAGACGCACTAAAGGCCGGGATGGGAATCCCTAAGCTATTAGCCGTCATCAGAACTTCACGCCAGGCGCTTTGGCGATCGAGAATGGTCTGCTTAAACTCCGGTGCTAGGAGTAAGTTAGGTAGCGTTGGATTTTCATCAAAGGCCCGTTTGATTTTGTTCAAGAACCCGGCTTTGATAATACAACCGCCCTTCCAAATGCGGGCAATTTCCCCTAAATTGAGAGCATAGCCAAATTCCTCAGACGCCTTGCCCAACAGCGCCATCCCTTGAGCATAAGAACACATCTTCGAGCAGTAAAGTGCATCACGGACTTTGCCGATAAACGCCTCCGTATCACCATTAAACTTACCCGTCGGAGCCGCAAGCTCTTTCGCAGCGGCGCTGCGTTCCTCCTTAATCGAGGATAAAATCCGCGCATTCACCGCCGCTGCGATCGTAGGAATCGCCACCCCCAACTCCAGAGAACTGACAACCGTCCAGCGTCCCGTTCCCTTTTGTCCAGCAGCATCCAAGATTTTGTCGATCAAGAAGCCATCGCCTTGATCATCCTGTTTTTTGAAGATGTCCGCCGTGATTTCAATGAGGAAGGAATCTAATTCCTCCGTTTGATTCCATTGTGTAAACACCTCCTGGAGTTGCTCATTGGTCAGGCCCAGAACATTTTTGAGCAAGTCGTAGGCTTCAGCAATCAATTGCATATCGCCATACTCAATGCCGTTATGCACCATTTTCACATAGTGACCCGCGCCCTTCGGACCAATGTAGGTCACACAAGGACCGTCATCAACCTGGGCCGCGATTTTCGTGACGATCGCCTCGATTTCATCATAGGCGGCCTTCGTCCCTCCCGGCATCAGACTTGGACCATGGAGCGCCCCTTCTTCGCCACCACTGACGCCCATACCAATAAACCGCAAGTCAGCCGCTTCGAGATACTCCACCCGGCGATCAGTATCCTCATACAGAGAGTTACCGCCATCAATAATCATATCCCCCGGTTCCAGGAGAGGCTTGAGTTGTTCAATGACCGCATCAACCGGGCCGCCAGCTTTGACCATCAAGAGGATACGCCGAGGACGCTCTAACGCCCCGACAAACTCCTCGACCGAATACGCCGCTTTGATATTTTTACCCTGAGCGCGATTGTTCATGAAGGCTTCAGTGGTGCTGCTGGTGCGGTTATACACCGCCACCGAAAAGCCCTTGCTTTCGACATTGAGGGCCAGATTTTCCCCCATGACAGCCAATCCAATCACACCAAACTTTTGTAATGTCATATATCTATTCGTTGCGTTAAGGGTTTGCAGTCGTCTGCTTGAGAACCATGACGGTCCATCTGTTAGGGTAGCTTGATCCCTAACCGATGGCCTGGAAGAAGACCTTAAGACCCGTCAACTCAAAAAACTGTGTTGCAACGCACCGACAAATCAGCCAAATTACCAACGGGGGGCGGGAGAACTGTAGAATAGGTCAGTAGAACGATTCGGGGGATACCGAGGACATGCTTGCCTACTTTCTTGCCATCGCCGTCGGATTAGGGAGCTTCGTGCTGTTTATGGCGGCGTTCTTCTTTCCAGAGGTTTACCGTAAAGGGGATTTTATCTGGAGTGGCGTCGGCTTTTTCTATGCGTTAGTACTCTGGTTCTGCGCTGGACGCTTCACCGGCGCAATTTTACTAGGACAGTCGGCCAGTGTCGCGCTGATTGGTTGGCTCGGCTGGCAAACGCTCCGCTTACGTCGAGATGTGACGCCGCAACCGCAACAAACACCAACCGAGGCGATCGCCCAGAAAGGGGTCAGTGGCTGGTTCAAAGGTAAAACGACTCAAGCACCCCCCACGGAAACCCCTCAGGAGGACGCAGTTGACTCGGCTGACACCGCCACCGCAGATACCCCTAAACCTGACCCTGAACTGAGAACTGACAGCCAAACGGACACCTCAGAGGATGTCCAGAACACCCCACCACCGGCTATTGAGCCACGAACTCCAAGGTCAGCACCTACCTCTGATGATGAAACTCCATCTGAGTCTCAATCCGACGAGACAGTTCAACACAACCGTGCTGTCTCAGCTGATGAGCCAGAGACCACTGAAACGGCATTACCGTCATCTGAGCCAAACTTGGAAGACAACCCCGCTGAACCCCCGGTTCAGAGTGCTAACCCCCCAGCGGCCGACGAGCCTAATGACAAGCCTAATGACAAGCCTAATGACAGGCCTAATGACAAGCCAAAGTTCTGGCAAACGGGTATTTTTGCGCAAGTGGGACGGCTGCTACGTCGCCAGCCGAAGACCGTTCGCCCCAACCCTCCCGATGGGTCCGAGTCTTCGCGAGATCTAGACCTCGATCGCGATGTTGATTCAGACCTGGATTTCGATGATATTGAGGATGCAACGGTTTCTTCCACTCCGGCTCAGCCGCAAGCCAGTCAGGAACCAGAACCTGAGTTAGATGCTCAGCCAGAACCTGAGCCAGAACCTGAGCCAGAACCTGAGCCAGAACCTGAGCCAGAATCTGAGCCAGAACCTGAGTTAACTGCTCAACCCGAAACTGAGCCAGGATCTGAGCCAGAATCTGAGCCAGAACCTCAGGATGAACAGCGAGTCGCCCCTGAACCGGAAGCCCAGAACGAGCAGCCAGCAGAACCTGAGCCAGAACCTGAGCCAGAACCTGAGCCAGAACCTGAGTTAACTGCTCAACCCAAAACTGAGCCGGACAGCCCAAACGAGCCGCAACCGGCTACGGCGGTTGAGGACTCGTCGCCAGAGGACTCCTCCGATACAGAAGTGGCTCAGCCGAATACTCAGCCGAATGCTCCTAAGGCTCAGACCGATGTAGAGTCAGAGGATTCTGAGGACTCAGAAGACGGCTCTGGGGATAACTCAAATGTCGCCAATGAAGGAGATGAAAAGGACGAAACCCCCAAGAAATCTGACGCTTCTGACCCATCGGCTTAAACGTCTGCTTAAGTTGCGATCGCCCCGAGCTTAACCTGCCCTGCGATCGCCATCACACCCATGACTCGATCGCGATCGCCTAAACTTGTCAGTAATCTCACGGATGATCTCAAGATAGATCACGCCCCCAGGGGGTAAGACCCCTCATACTAGGGATGTTCCGAGCTATCGTAATGTCATATGATGAGCCAACTCATGGTGTCCATTCGTGAACTGGTACAGGAGGCGATCGCCAACGGTTATTTGTCCCTTGATGCCGAAAACCAACTCCGTCAGCATTTAGCCACGAAGTATGACTTCGAGGACTTCCAAGCCATTCTCGAACTTCAGGATGCTGCGATGGAAGGGAAAGTGCGTCAGGAATCACGGGAGTTATTGCAAAAATCTGGCTAATCCGAACCCGAGGATGGCCCTTGCAGCCGTTGGATACGAGCGAGAACCTCCCGCCATTCCCGTCGTAGGGATTTCGCGGCATCGTCGTGGTGAAAATCCAGATAAACCAAAGTTTTGCGGATGAGTTGATCGAACTCTTGAGGGGTCATGATTGATGATTGAGCGTTTGACGAGTCTCTTCCCGGAGTTGCAGCAACGCCTGTTTAACCGGTTTATAGCCTTCAACTAAGCGTTGTAATCCCTGTTTATGGTCCCTGGCGGTCACCGTCAGGGCAATTTGTTCTAAATCCGAACAGGCCTGCGACAACTCAGTTGCTCCGAGGGTTGCACTCGTCGATTTGAGAGTATGAGCGAGTCGTTGCACCCGGACTTTATCCTCTTGCGCGATCGCCTCGGAGCATTCAGACAACAATTGAGGCACTTCTTCGAGATAACTCTCAATCACTTCCAAAAACATTTGTGAGTCATCCTCACCGACGAGCAACCAGAGAGATTCTAACGCCTCAGGATTTAAAACCGACGCCGACGGTTGAGAAGACCGATCCGGCTCCGGTGCGGGAGTTGCGGCTGGACTAGCACTGATAGGCGGCCTTTGAGGGGCCATCGCCCGAGGAGACTCAGCCGGAGACTCAGCCGGAGACTCAGCCGGAGACTCAGCCGAACGAGAAGGCGAACTTCGCGGGAAACTGTCCATCGTAATCGCCGGACACTTCGCCAACGCTTGAGCCAACTGCTCAACACGAATCGGCTTGCTAACATAATCATCCATCCCCGCCTCCAAACAGGCCTCGCGATCGCCCTGCATCGCATTCGCCGTCATCGCAATAATCCGGGGTTTCGGGAATGGGAAAGTGTCCGCATCCGCCACAATACGGCGAGTTGTTTGTAACCCATCCAACTCCGGCATTTGCACATCCATCAAAATCACATCATAAGGTTGCCGGTGTAGAGCGCCAATCACCTCCAAACCATTCGCCGCCACATCCGCACGATAGCCCATACGTTCGAGAATCCGCAGAGCCACCTTCTGATTAATGGCATTATCCTCCGCCAGTAGCACCCGTAACGCTGAAACCGCCGCCGGAATCGGCGTGGGTTCCGGGGAAACCGAGCGTTTCCTGGGCAGCTCAACCGTTTGTCCCAGAGCGACCACCAACACATCATACAGTTGTGATTGTTTAATGGGCTTATTGAGAAACGCCACAAAATCGAGATCCTCATAGTCCTTGCGAATCTCGGGCTTACCAATCGACGTAAACATCACCAACGGCAAATTCTGCCCCTCAGGTCGTTGACGAATTTTCTTCGCCAGCGTCACCCCATCCATTTGTGGCATCTGCATATCCAACACCGCCACATCAAAGCGAGCGCCATCCTCCAACAACACCAACGCCTCGGCCCCCGACGCCGCCGCAAACGGCTGCATTCCCCAAAACTGAGTTTGGCGGGTAAGAATTTGTCGATTCGTCGCATTATCATCCACCACCAAAATGCGAGCCTGTGCCAAATCCGGCTGCTGTTGCGTCAGATCCCGCAAACGCGACAGGGCGATCTCCCGCGCCTTAAACGTAAACGAAAACGTCGAGCCTACATTCACCGCACTTTCAACCCACATGCGGCCACCCATCAACTGACACAGCCGCTGGGCGATCGCCAACCCTAACCCCGTTCCTCCATATTCACGAGTCGTCGAAGCATCCACCTGACTAAAGGGTTTAAACAGACGATCCAACCGTTCCTGAGGAATACCAATCCCCGTATCCCTGACCGACACCTGAATCTGATGAGTCGGATGAGCCTGCTCCATATCCAGAGTCTTCGAGGCCGCATCATGGAGAGGAGACGCCGACACCGACACCACCACCTCACCGCGAGCCGTAAACTTAATCGCATTCCCGAGCAGATTCACCA
Organism: Sodalinema sp.; assembly: GCF_046483825.1. Taxonomy (NCBI): domain Bacteria; kingdom Bacillati; phylum Cyanobacteriota; class Cyanophyceae; order Oscillatoriales; family Oscillatoriaceae; genus Sodalinema; species Sodalinema sp. The sequence goes on along the minus strand of NZ_JAWOCL010000063.1, from coordinate 7,763 downwards.
AAATCTGCCGCAGACGGGTCACATCACCAATCACACTATGAGGAACCGACGGTTCAATAAAACAAGCCAGTTCAATTCCCTTCTCCACCGCCCGAGACGCCAATAAATCCAAGGCTCCTTCAACACAAGTGCGTAAATCAAAGGGATGTTCTTCGAGATCCAACTTACCGGCTTCAATTTTCGAGAAGTCGAGAATATCGTTAATAATCGTCAATAGCGCATCACCACTGGTGCGAATCGTCTCCACAAAATCTCGCTGATCCAGCGTCAGATCCATATCCAGCAACAAGCCAGTCATACCAATAACCGCATTCATCGGCGTGCGAATCTCATGGCTCATCGTCGCCAGAAACTCGCTCTTAGCCTGATTTGCCGACTCCGCCGATTGTCGAGCCTGTTCCAGCGCCAGGTTTTGCTCCGCCAGTTGTTCACGTTGTGCCGTTTCCTGTTCGAGCAATTGCGCTTGAGCCACCGCAATTCCCACCTGATCCGCCACCGACTCAACCAATTCAATTTCACTCTGAGTCCAATAGCGGAAGCGATCGCACTGTTGCAAGCCAATCAACCCATTCACCTGGCCCTTATAGGAAATCCGCACCGCCAAGATGGACTTCAAAGAGATTTTCCGGCACAAGGCCGCCACAGGGCTCAGAAGAGGGTCTTCATAGACATTACTACTGGGGATGGCGCGATCGCTAGTGAGAACCTTTTGAATATGGGGATTGCCCGGCACAGGAACATCCAGGTTTAACAACGACGACATTCCACTGTTGAGATACTCAGCGCGAACGGGGGCCTGAGGACGAGGCGCCTCCTCATAAGCATGAAGTAGACAGCGATCAACATTGAGAGTTTGTCCGAGCAGATTACAGGTGGTTTGGAAAATATCCTGTAAATCAAGTTTCGAGCGAATATCTTGGGTAATCGTTCTCAACAATAACGCCCGTTGGAAAGAGCGTTGCACCTCTTGCTGAGCCGAATGGCGTTCAATTTCCCCCCCAACCCACTGAGCCATCAAGCGTAACAGCTCACAGTCAGCTTCCGAGAACACACCAGAGGACTGAGGATGAGGCGAAGAGAACGACAGGGTTCCGTACACCTCTCCCGCCACAAGAATCGCCACCCCCAAATAGGATTGCAAACGGCGTAAGCGATAGCCATCGGAGTTGGCCCAGGGGGACTCCTGAATCCGCTCAATGGTCAACACCTGGCTCACATCACCCTGTTGGCGAATTTGATCGAGGAGGATGGCATCCAAGGTTTCCGCCAAATTCAAACTATCACCCGGTAGAGGCGGGAATAGCGTCATCGGCGGCACATAAACCGCTAGAAGTTCATAGCGATCGCCATTGGCCTGGCCAATCGTGCCAATATCGAGATTAAACCGTTGCGCCCCCATCGAGAGAACCCGATCCAAGCGAGTTTCAAAATCAAGCGATTGATTCGCCGTCACCTCATAGAGCGCGCGAATCGTGGCTTCACTTTCTCGTAAGCGCTGTTCAGCCTGTTGACGTTCAGCCACTTCCGCCTGAGCCTTGGCATAGAGTTGAGATTGGCCGATGGCGATCGCCACCTGAACACTCAACTGTTGCAACAGTTCAATCTCCGAATGTTGCCAGGGACGAGGCTGATAACATTCATGGGCCACCAGTAACCCCCAAAGCTGACCCCGACTTTCCCCTGGGGCCGTTGTCTCGTCTGGATTACGATTGAGGATGACCGGAACCACCAAATTCGCCCGCACCTGGAGTCGGCGCAGCAAATCACGATAACACAGCTCTAAATCCCCCGCTTCAACATCATCAATCGAACTAATACGTCCGTCTCGATACGGGTTCACCTGACCCTCGCGGAAACAGGGGTCCTCAATCATCTCCCCCAACAGTTGCAAACAACCCGGTTCAACCGATTCGACCACAATGTTGCCACTCCAATCCGGATTGAAGCGATACAACACCACCCGATCCGTATGCAGAAACTCCCGTACTTCCTCAACAGAGGTTTGCATCACCGATTCCATATCCAAGGATTGACGAATCCGTTGCGAGATCGTCGATAAGAGTCGTTCTCGCTGTAACTGTCGTTCCAGAGCCGCTTCAGCCAGCTTAATATCGCTAATATCTTCAGCAATACCGACAATCCGATAAATCGCCCCAGCCTCATCCCGAACCGGGAAGGCCCGAGCGCGAATCCAGCGTAGAGTTCCATCGCCATTGAGGAGTCGATATTCCTGACTCGAGTGTGTCGGGGTTGGCTGTCGGAACTCGGCCGCCACGAGATCGCGATCCTCAGGATGAATCGCCTCCAGAAACTGATTCGGATCGGCGTAGAGTTCCTGAGCTGAATGTCCCCAAAGTCTTTCATAGGCGGGACTCACGTAGATCATGCGGGAGGTTTCAGGGTCCCGTATCCAGAAGACACTATCGATATTTTCGGCCAACTGACGGAACCGTTCTTCACTCTCAGCCAGGCTGGCGATGGCCTGACGGGAGTCGCTCACATCACGACAAGCACAGACGAGTAAGCCATCATCACTGAGGGACAGAGAAATTTCTTCCCAAAACCGACTCCCATCCTTGCGTTGGGCCAGAGTATCCCCGCGCCAATGGCGACGCGATTGCAAAATCGGGAACACCTCAGCTTCAATCCGTTGAACCTCCTCAGGAGGATAGAGGCCATGCCAAGTTTTGCCTAGAAAATCCTCGGAACTGTCATAGCCAAACAACTCCACATGAGCTTGATTGAGATAGACATAGGTTCCCGAACGAGCATCGAGCAGAGCAATCCCATCCATCGCCGCCTCAACGGCCAGAAATTGACGGCGTAAGCTTTCTTCGTTTTGCTTGCGCTCCGTAATACTCAACCCCGCACCGCGAAAGCCGATGACTTGGCCCTCATCATCGAGCAGAGGAATCCCATTGACTTCTTCCCAAACAATGGTTCCATCCGGGAGAATATCTCGGTGTTCGAGTCTAAATCCCTGGCCCTGTTCCTTGGCTTGGGCCAGAATCTTCTCAACCCGAGGGACATCTTCGGGAGCCATAAATTTAAACGGGGATTCTCCGAGAAGTTGCGACGAGGGATAGCCTTTTACCGCTAACACGCGATCGCTAACAAAGGTATATCGGGCCTGAATATCAGTTTCCCAGAGATATTCTCCCGCCGCTTCCGAAACATCCCGAAAACGCTGTTCACTCTCCCGTAGAGCCGTTTCCGTGCGCACGCGATCGCGGATATCGCGAGCAAAGGCGCAATTTAACTCCGTCTCACCCAAATGGACATAGTTGGCCGTAATCGCCATCGGGATCGTCTCCCCCGTCGCCGTCACATGGAACGCCTCAAATTGCAACGAGGACTGCTCTCGTAACGCCTGCCAATGCTCCCGCCAGCGTTCAGGCGTCATGGAGAGGTCGAGGTCAAAAATGCGGCGATTGAGGAGGTCTTCTCGGCCATAGCCTAGGGTTTGACAAGCGGCATCGTTGACATAGGTAAAGTTCCCCTCACAGTCGAGCCAAAAGACTAAATCCGCACAAGCATCCACCGCAAACTGAGTCAGACGTAAGCCTTCTTCCGTGCGTTCTCGTTCCGTAACATCTCGGAAGTTCCAGACCCGTCCGACAATGCGATCGCCGATAATCTGTGGTTGAGAGTAACGCTCAACAATCCGTCCATCCTTGAGGCGAACTTGGTCAAAACTGTTTTCTTCGGGATGCTCCAACAGAAAATCAATGGCTTGTCTGAAGCCTTCGGGATCACACAACAGCGGCTCAATGACCGCTAAGACCGCTAATCCGTCCCGTTTGGCCAGCAGGGAACTCTCAAGCCCCCACATTTCCTGAAACTGACGGTTATAGGTAATAATTTCTAAATTTTGATCCGCCGCAATAATGCCATCCGCCGTTGAGTCAAACGTCGCTTGCAGCAGCGCCGAAAATTCCCAACGTTCGGCCTCAATCCGTTCTCGTTCCCGGATTTCATGCGTCAGAGCCTGGTTCGCTTGAGACAGTTCAGCCGTGCGATCGCGCACTCGGGCCTCTAAATCGGCATAGGCTTGATGCAACGACTCTTCGGCCTGTCGTCGTTGGGTAATATCCTGCACCAAGGAAGCGACCCCAATCACCTCCCCTTCCCGGTTAATAATCGGCGTATTATACCATTCACAGACCAGCATCTCCCCCCGGCGGTTCACATTGCGATTGGTGCTACGGCTTCCTCCTTTCTGTTGCAACAAGGTTGACCAAACCGCATCCACATGAGGTTGATCCTCCTCAGGAACGATAATCTCGTTGGCATGTTTGCCCAACACTTCGGCTTCGATGTAACCAAACATCTCTTCAGCCGCTGGGTTCCAAGACACCACGCAAAACTTGAGGTCCCACTCAATCACACCAATGGGACTCTGTTCAACAAACAGGCGCAACTTTTGCAGAGCCTCAATCGACTCCGAGGACGAATCATTGGGTAATGAGTTAGAAGGAGAGGGCATAGTAGCAGAATCGGGGAGAACTGGGGATATCGACTCTCGACGCTGTTGACTCTGTTGTCTGGCAAGGAGCCAAAGGATTCCCCACAGGGGTATTCCCAGAGATAGGCTCCAGACAAGCGAACTGGAGAAATCCAACTCTCCCACCCAGGAGAGGTTCCTAAGGAGAATCGGCAAGAAACCCAAGTGCATCATTCAGGCAGAATCGCAAGACAACAGGACACAGACAAGGAACGGGAGACCGAATGAAGCCGGATCAAGCCAGTTCATTGACCGGCGATGAATCTCATCGTCCTGTGTCTATGGTGACACGAGTGACCTTAAAATAGGTCGGTTTCGGCCCCATCGGTTTCGGCCCCATCGGCGTTGAGCGGCTCATCATCCCAATCGTCCTCATCCTCGGCTAAATCAAGAGGAGGAAGACTTAAGGCGGGTTGAGTTCCACCCGACTCGATCGCCTCTGGGGATGGGCTAGATGCTGAAGGAATCGCCTCTAAGATAGCATCGAGAACTCGGGCCACGGGAATTAGTTTTAAGCCCAATTCCGGCGGGTTCTGTCCTTTGGGGATAATGGCCCGTTTGAACCCAAGTTTAGCGGCTTCGCGCAAGCGTAATTCTAACTGAGAAACTTGGCGCACTTGTCCCCCTAACCCGACTTCACCAATGAGAACGGTATGGGGGTCCACCAGGCGATCGCGGAACCCAGATACCACGGCGATCGCCACCCCCAAATCGGCAGCCGGCTCCTCAACCCGAATCCCACCCACTGAGGCCAGATAGGTGTCTAACTTGGACAGAGGAACCCCCACCCGCTTCTCTAACACCGCTAAAATCTGTTGCAGGCGGTTACTATCAATACCCGTCGCACTACGGCGAGGGGAGCCAAAACTCGCCGGACTCACCAGGGCCTGCAACTCCACTAAAATCGGTCGTGTCCCTTCGCAGGCGACCACAGTACAGGTTCCTGATACCGTCTCATCCCGACTTCCCATAAACAATTCTGACGGGTTAGCCACTTCCCGTAAGCCATTGGCAATCATTTCAAAGACGCCAATCTCATGGGTGGCCCCAAAGCGGTTTTTCATCGATCGCAAAATACGGTGACTGGCGAAGCGATCGCCCTCAAAAAACAACACCGTATCCACTAAATGTTCTAACACCCTCGGTCCGGCGATCGAGCCATCTTTCGTCACATGGCCCACCACAAACAAGGTGATATTCTCGCGCTTAGCCACCTGCATTAAGGCCGACGTACATTCGCGCACCTGAGCCACCGAACCCGGCGCCGACGTCAGAGACGAAAAGTAAATCGTTTGAATACTATCAATCACCGCAAAATCGGGCTTGAGCGATTCTAATTCCCGTAAAATTGCCTCTAAATCCGTCTCCGGTAACAGAAAGAAATTCGGCTCCACCGCCAGAGTCCCTTCCCCTAACTCCGGCTCTCCCTCCGGCCCCCTGGAGTCCCCAGCGTCAGCCCCCGAATTTGCCCCCAAATCAACCCGTTGTTGGAGGTCAGCAACCGGGGTCTCATTCGCAGAATTTTCGATGTGAGGATGTCCATCGAGGAGCCGCTGAGCGCGTAATTTAATCTGTTGCCCCGACTCCTCTGCCGAGACATAGAGAACCCGCGACTCTTGAGCCAAACCACTGGCCGTTTGCAGCAATAGAGTCGATTTACCAATCCCCGGTTCACCGCCAATCAGCACCAACGATCCTGGCACAATGCCCCCTCCGAGGACGCGATCGAGTTCCGCATACCCCGACGACATCCGCGCCACCGACGCATCAGCAATTTCCGACAAACGCACCGACGCCCGAGGTTGGCCTCCGGGTTTCTCCCCATTAGCAGCATTGAGATTACGATTCCAGGCCACCGCACTCACAGGGCGAGTTGTTGTCAGGGCCTCGATCGGTTCCGTTTCCACCAGGGAGTTCCAGGCTCCGCAATTGGTACAACGACCAAAATATTGAGGAAACTCAGCACCGCATTCCTGACAGACATAAATTGTGCGAGGCTTTGCCATAATGACTCAGTGGGTGGGGACAAGGGCAGCCACCCTCAGTCATCCCGAGGGCCGCGAGAATCGTGGCGAAACCCTGAAAGATAACCCTAGACAGGATTTCAACTTGATTCTAAACCTCGATGGGGTAGTATCTTAATAGTGTACGCTAACAAACTTTATCAAAATAAAGGTTCGTTTAAGAGGCTTGAAGGACATTGGATAGTCAAAAAGAAAAAATTCTCGTTGTTGATGATGAAGCCAGCATCCGTCGTATTTTGGAAACCCGCCTGGCCATGATTGGCTACGATGTGGTGACAGCGGCTGATGGTGAAGAAGCCCTCGACACGTTTCGTGACAGCCAACCGGATTTGGTGGTGTTGGATGTGATGATGCCGAAACTCGACGGCTATGGCGTATGTCAGGAACTCCGCAAAGAGTCGGATGTTCCCATCATTATGTTGACAGCGTTAGGGGATGTTGCCGATCGCATCACCGGGTTAGAGTTAGGGGCTGATGACTATGTGGTCAAACCCTTCTCGCCAAAAGAACTCGAAGCTAGAATTCGCTCGGTGTTACGACGGGTAGACAAAATTAACAGTACCGGGATTCCCAGTTCGGGAGTAATCCAAGTTAATACGATTCGCATTGATACCAATAAACGCCAGGTGTATAAGGGCGACGAACGTATCCGCTTAACCGGGATGGAGTTTAGTTTGTTAGAGTTACTGGTTAGCCGCTCAGGAGAACCGTTCTCGCGCTCTGAAATTCTACAAGAGGTTTGGGGCTATACCCCCGAACGTCATGTCGATACGCGGGTGGTGGATGTACATATCTCCCGACTACGGGCCAAACTCGAAGAAGATCCCAGCAACCCTGAGTTAATCCTCACGGCCCGAGGAACCGGGTATCTCTTCCAACGCATCATTGAACCCGGAGAAGAGTAGAATCTTAGGCAAGAGGCAAGAGGCAAGAGGCAAGAGGGGAAACACTTCGAGGCGTACCCTTGCCGTCGGCGAGCGATCGCCGAGCCGTAGCCGTGGTCGCCCGAGGATACAGAGGTACACAAGGGAGATAGGGATGGGTTTCCCCCCGGCTACCTATTCCCTATTCCCTATTCCCTATTCCCTATTCCCTATTCCCTATTCCCTATTCCCTGTTCCCTATTCCCTATTCCCTATTCCCTATTCCCTATTCCCTATTCCCTATTCCCTATTCCCTGTTCCCTATTCCCCGTATTACTTTCGTAAACGGGGAATAGGGAACAGGGAATAGGG
>NZ_JAWOCL010000026.1:0-5023 GCF_046483825.1 Sodalinema sp. | reverse complement strand
AGTTCGTCATCACAACTGACGGTACTTCCATGAATGAGGAGATTGTCTAATTCTAGAAAGCCAAAATCGAGCGATCGCAACCACTCTACATCTTCCCGAGGAACAGCCTTATACAAGGCCTCGAATACCTCATCTCCATATCGTTCCTTTAAGGCTAAACCCTGGGGATCTGGCCCGACTCCGTGAAGGTTAAAGCATTGTTCTTCCCACCAGCCGGTGCAAATTTGGGGGCTGGGTTCTCCGGCTTGGGGCGATCGCAACTGTTCTAAGAGTTGTGAACATTGGGGATGTAAGCCGACAACATCGCCGAGAATATAAATCGCGTCAACGGGAATGGTCTGTTGACGGATATCGTCTAAAACGGCGTTGTAGGCGGTTAAATTGCCTTCAAGACCACTTAAAATTGCCCAATGAGATTGTTCTGAAAATAGGTCAGTCAAAGTCTGAATGCTCTCGTCGCGTCACGTTCAAGAAGAGGGAAGGGGGGGAAACTAGCGTTGACATAAATGCTGAGGATCATCAGCTCGTTCAGCAAATTCTAGTCCCTGGGAGAGTCGCCAGGCGAAGATTTTGGGAAGGCCGTGTTCAAGAATCGCCGCACAGGTTTTCTCGTAGTCGTAGGGAAGTTCCCGCAGGCCGACGGCTTCGCTCTGGGTATCATAAATCACGTAGGTGGCATTGGGGCGACCGTGGCGGGGTTCACCGACGGAACCGGCGTTCACGAGCCGTTTAATGGGAGTTGAAAGGCTCTGTTCCACGGGAGCGGATTGGGGGTCATCGGGGTGAATCTGTTTGACGGAAATTGAGATTTTCGCCTCGTCGAGCGATCGCACATAGGGGATATGAGTATGTCCACAAAACAAGACATCGGCTTCTGTGGATAATACCCGTTCTAGGGCGATAAAGCCATCGAGTTCTGGCATTAAATACTCATGTTGGCTGTTGGGACTTCCATGAACAAAACAGAGGTTTCCCTCTCGTAAGCTTAGGGGAAGCTGGGCGAGATACTCCCGTACATCATCCCGAACCACTTGATTCGTCCATTCATGGGCTCGAAGTCCCCGTTTTTCCGCCAGCAGGGAGGGATAGCTACATTCACAGGCGTTGAGGCCATCGACGATATCTTCATCCCAACATCCCTGTACAGTGGGAATGTCTAGGCTACGAATGCGATCGACGACTTCGTTGGGATAGGGGCCATAGCCGACTAAGTCGCCTAAGCAGATGATGCGATCGCACCCCTGGGCCTCAATATCTATCAAGACCGTATCTAAGGCTTCTAAATTTCCGTGAATACAGGATAAAACAGCAATTTTCATAGAATAAAATTCGTGGTTAAAGACTAGGTCAATTCGAGACCAGTTTTAAGGTTTCATCAAAACCGAATCAAGGACAACGTTAAAGAATTATTTTTGCTTTTAATTCGCGTTAGCCACCGTCTCTTGTGCTGTTTTCAAATACGCTTGATATTGAGCCAGCATCTCATCGGCAACAAAACAATCCTGTAGCGTTTCTGTTATCCCGGCTCCATCTAGTCCCTCGCCAACAACTTCCAGTCCACTAAATCCCTGGGGCCGACCATCCAAGCATAAGGGAACCTCTAGGGCGCGATAGTCACTGCCCTCTAAACCGGAAATAAAGTTAAATAAAAAGGTCTGTCCATCAGCAATATTCAAGATTGCTTTTGCCCGTTGAACGGGACCATAAGCCCCTTGTATTAACTCTTGCCAGAAAATATCTAAACTTGGCGGATCGAACACTTCTCCTGATAGCAAAGCCCGCTGCATTTGCAAGTTGGTGATGGACTCAGGAGCCGTTCCTACGCCAACGATCACCTCGTCGGATTCTGTCCAATGATGCCAGTCTGTTTTCGGGCTTTTAGGAGGAACTAGGACGATGTTACGACAATCGACGAGGGGCAAAACCAGGGAATCTAAGGCGATATGAAAGCCAACTTCGATATAAATGGGATTGGCAGCCCCCTGATGTTCCACGAGCTTTACAGAGGCGTTCTCATCGCTCAGACAGTCGAGTTTGGGGTGCAGGGTTTGCAAATATCTAGCATCGAGGGGAAAGGAACCGCCACCGAGATTCAGGTAGGCGATCGCCTGACTGGGGGGATGCTGTTGTAGTTGTTCGGCAATCCAGTGCGTTTTTCCAACTCCAGAAGGGCCGGCAACGAGGAAGACATTAGACATAGAGGAAAGGCAAGAGGCAAGAGGCAAGAGGCATAACCCACCCCTAACCCCTCCCACCGAGGGGATGGCAAGAGGCAAGAGGGGGGAGAAAGGAATCGGGAAAACCGGAACGAGGAGAACGCACCCCTAACCCCTCCCAGGAGCGAAAAAACAATGTGCGGGCAATCCGCAAGTGGCGTTCTCTGTTCTACTATTCCCGATTCCCTATCGGTCAGTTTAGTGGAAGGCGGGATTATGGCGAATCAGACTCATAAACTCTTGGCGGGTGCGTGCGTCTTCGGCAAAAATGCCTCGCATAGCACTACTGACTGTCCAGGAACCGGGTTTTTGAACTCCCCGCATCACCATACACATATGAGTGGCCTCGACGACGACCGCGACTCCTTGGGGTTGTAACACAGATTGTAGGGTTTCGGCAATGCTGGCGGTGAGTCGCTCTTGAACTTGCAGGCGGCGGGCGTGCATTTCACAAATGCGGGCAATTTTAGACAGTCCAATTACCCGTCCGTTGGGAATGTAGGCTACGTGAACTCGTCCGATGATGGGCAAAATATGATGTTCACAGGAGCTAAAAATATCGATGTCTCGGATTAAGACCATCTCATTCGTGTCTTCGTGAAAGACGGCTCCGTTGATGAGTTCTTCGAGGGATTGCTCGTAACCTTGGGTGAGAAATTGTAGGGCTTTCACGACCCGTTTAGGGGTGTCTTTAAGTCCTTCGCGATCGGGGTCTTCTCCGAGTCCGATGAGCAACGTTCGCACGGCTTGCTCCATTTCGGTTTGTGAGACACGGGCGCGGGTGGCTGGGGGAATGGAACGACTGACAGAACTGATGCTGGCAGGGACGGACTGTCCGTTGGTGGCTAGATTATTGGAGCTGTCTAAAGTCATTAAAACAAGGGCTTAGGGCTAATGGTGAATGGACAAAGAGGAATTAAATGTCAACGATTGTTAATGGATAAATCAATGGATAAATCTGTCATCAACCACTCGTTATTTGTCGCATTCTGGGGTTGCTAGGTCTTCAAAACTTAGAGGCTGATTGACTGACTTTACAAAAGTTAACTATTATTAGTATAGCACTAAATTTTGTTTTCTGCTAGTTTTTAATCTCTTTTTTTCTCGGTGATAAGGGACTAGGGTCGTCCACTGAGAACTTCGGAGTTTAGACAGTCTTTGAGGCTATTACGGAGCTGAGTTTCGTCAAGGTGGCGACCAATGAACACCATTTGATTTTTGGGTGAGGCGTTTTTCCAGTCATCGACGTTGAGGACACAACGTTTTCCACTGAGTTGGAAAATATGTTTTCTCTCGCTTTCTTGAAACCAGAGAATCCCTTTGGCTCGAAAAAGGTTATCCGGGAGATTGTCCAAGAAATTTTGGAATTTGGTTAGGGAAAGGGGCCGATCGCTCTGGAAGGAAATCGAGACAAAGCCATCGTTGTCGAGATGACTGGAATGGTGATGGGGATGGTCGTGATGATGGTCGTGATGATGATCATGAGCATCATCGTGAGCCTTTTCTTCGTCAATTTCTCGTTGATAGTTTTCGGGGTGGTTAGAGTGAATATCTAAAATCAGGGGTAGGGGAACTTCGCCAAATTGACACCGTATAATCCGCGCTCCCTCCTTGATTTGCCGAAGTTGTTGTTCGAGGTTGGTGAGTTTAGCTTCGGGAACCAGATCGGTTTTATTGAGCAGAATAATGTCACTGTAAATAATTTGTTTGCTGGCGGCTTCGCTGTCAAAACAGTCTGGGGTGAAGGTTTCCGCGTCGATGGTGGTGAGGACGGAATCGAGCCGGGTGAAGTTTCGTAATTCGCTGCCGAGAAAGGTCAACATAATCGGTAGGGGGTCAGCGACTCCGGTGGTTTCAATCACGAGGTAGTCGATGCGATCGCCTCGTTCCAAAACGCGATAGACGGCATCGACTAAGCCATCATTGATGGTGCAACAAATACAGCCGTTGCTGAGTTCCACCATGTTCTCGTCGATGGACATGAGCAGTTGGCTGTCAATGTTAATGTCACCAAATTCATTGACTAAGACGGCAACTTTGAGATCCTGTTGGTTGCTGAGGATGTGGTTGAGCAGGGTGGTTTTACCGCTGCCGAGAAATCCCGTAATGATCGTGACCGGCATCCCCTGTTTGGGGAGGTTGATCGGGGTGTCAGACGCCGTAATAGACATAGTGAAACGAGGAAAGTGTGGGGAGCGAACGGTTTGGTGAGGCTGTGAGGGACGTCCCCAGAGGTACAGTTGGGGACTTAGACTCGTCAAAAACGAGAATGATTCTTATTATACATAAGAACTGTGTTTTGTGACCGTACTCATTGTGTTATCTCTAGATCCTCTGGTTGGGAAAATCCCCGAAACTGTTGATATTGCTATCATAGGTGCTGGCCCGCAAGCGTTGACTTTGGTCACCCATCTGTTGCAGAAAAAAGCCGCGTTGCGCGATCGCCTCGCGGTGTTCGATCGCACCGGAACCTGGATGGCTCAATGGAAGCAGCAGTTTGGGGCCTTAGAAATTCCCCATCTGCGATCGCCGGCGGTTCATCATCCCGATCCCAATCCCTACGCTTTACGAGCCTTCGCCGCTCAGCGTTCCTCGGAGTTATCTCCCCCCTATGATTTACCGGGAAGTCAACTGTTCGAGGAGTTTTGTGAGGATGTGATTGCACGTTGGGGATTGGCTGATGGGGTGATTGGGGCCAGTGTTGTTGATATTGAGCCGATTCAGGTTGGGGGCCGCGATCGCTTCCGGCTGCATCTCCAAGATCATCCCCCCAGTCTGGCTCGTCGCGTCATCCTAGCGACGGGGGA
>NZ_JAWOCL010000005.1:0-26153 GCF_046483825.1 Sodalinema sp. | reverse complement strand
GCGTTAGGGTCTTGAGGTTGGGCGGTAGGGGCGGCTCAATCGGGTCGTCATCACTATAGGTCATCAGGGCCATATGAACCCGCAACCCGGCCAGATACAGCAAGCGCAGATCACCCGCCAACAGGTCATCGCGCAGGGGCAAGAGTTTGGGCAGCCAGCCTTCCCCCTCGATCCAATTCATCATCCCCTCTTCTTCGTGAATTTCGATATTCAGAATCAGGTGGTCGGCGGTGGTAGAGACGGTGATGGCATCCTCGATCGCATAAGGTTTAAACCATTCCGGGTCTACCAGGGCTTTAGGCAAACGAAACATGACCTGCCAGGTTCCCCAGTTGGCAATGTAGAACATCGCATCAAAATACTTAGCCAATAGGGCCTCGGGGCCACCGCGAAAGTCACCATAGTTGTAAACAAAGGTGGCCCTGTGGGGAGTAACCTGCGCTCGACTGGAGAGGTCTTGTAGGGTTTTTTGCTCTTGGGGCGTTAGGGGGCGATCGAGGGACTGAAATTCGTAGTACTGGTATTCACTCATAGGTCTGGTTCGTAAAAGCGGATTAAGCCAGGACAAAAAACGGGGGAGAAGACAGCATCACTCGCCCCTAACCAGACTTGCTTCTAGGGTTGTGCAAGTCTCTTTTTCCAATGGGGTAGCCTGGGATGGTCTGAACCGATGCCGTCCCACATTTGCAACCAACCCCGAGCTTTATCGAGTTTGTCTTGTTCGACCAATAGAGATATATAGATATCAGCAAAGGCATTAAATTCAGACGTATGGAAGCGATCGCGCGACAGGACCGGAGTGAGCAGGGCCTCTGCTGCATCAAGATCACCCTCATCGAGATAGCGCCTGGCTTTCGCGCAACGGGCAAACAAATAGTCAGGGAACCGCTCGAACGACTCATCCATCAGGGTATCCGCCTCAGCTTGGCGGCCTTGCAAGATATAGGCCATCGCCAAGTTGTTGTAGATATCTGGCGCGTTTGTTTCTAGTTTTAAGGCCTGCTTGAGCAACCTTTCGGCTTCGATCGCCGCGGCTTCATCACCCTGACGAAGGTTGCGAACGGCTTGATTGAGAAGTTTTTTCACCGGTTTTGGGTGATCGATGGCAGGTTCAGGGGACACTTCATAGCTTGCCACCATAACATCACGCCACTCGCCCTGAATCCAGAGGGTGACGCGATCTTTCGGTATCAGACCGGCTTGAGTGGCGATGGAGGCGGCCCGATTGCGCATCGAATCGCTGCCATTTTGACCCAGGGCAAAGTCTTTGATAATCGCCAGGATTTCCGGGGTCTGAAGCTGTTCAGCCATGATCAGACCAAATTCTTGCCCTCGGGGGCCTCCCCGCTCCATAATGCGAGGTAGCTTAGTTGAAAATTCGGAATGACGCTGAAAAAGTTGCCCCATCAAGACTTTAGTGTTATCACCTTCGGGGTTGTCTTTAAACCCTTCAAGGGTGTCATAAAGATCCCTAGCGGTCGTGGGTAAGAGCCACTGTTCCCAACTAAACGGCCAAGCACCATGGCGCTCCCCCACGGGACGGCGAATGTCACTGAGATTGTCCTTGACGGTCATGTTGGGTTCGTGCTTCAAGGCTTTTTTCCACTGCTTTAGGGCGCGGGTTTCATCACCCGTGCGAGCGAGAGCCACAGCCGTTAGATGGAAAAAGAGCGCCCCAACTGGAGAAGTCTCAACATCATGGGCTTCAGCCTGGTCCAAAATCTCGACGATGCCCGCGTCGTCGGCTAAGTAGCTCAGCCCCTCGATCCGTTTCGTCCAGGGATCCCAGGCCTCTGCCTGGGTAGTTTTGAGGCGATCGCCATAGACTTGGGCCGTTTCGGTATCTCCAGAGACGACGAGAAAGTGCACTAAGTTCGAGAGGGCATGGATATTCTCAGGGTGAGAGTCTAGCACGGCTTCACTGGTTGCGATCGCATCCTCGACTTGCCCCTCTGCCCAGCTCACCAACGCCAAATTATTGTGGGCCGATATAAACTCTGGATGACGCCGAATCACCTCTAGCTCAGCTTCACGGGCAGCGGCGTAGTCACCCTGCCCTAAACAGGCCTGCCCCCGTTCATGGAGGATGGCAACCTCGATATCGTCTAAGCCCATCTCCTCTAACAACCCCGGGAGCTTGGGGGTTAAATTGCTCAGCACTTCCTGGGCTTGGGGGGCATATTCGTGATCTGGGGCGATCGCTAAGGCCCGCTGCATCATCTGCGACGCGAGCAGCGGATGCACCTTGCTCATGTAGATAGTCCCCAAGGCATAGAGCGCATCGGCATCATTGGGAGAGAACTCCAGAATTTTCTCAGAGGCCCTCTGGTAGCTTTGCAAATCCCTCAACTCATCGCTTACATCCGCCAGATATTCCCACACCCGCTTATCCTGGGGATACTGCTCGACCAAGAGTTGGAGAACCTCATAAGCCCCCTGCCAATCTTCTTTAACAGCATAGGCTTGCACCCGGTGCAGCTCGACACCCAGGCTTTTTTTACCGAAGCCACGGGACTTTTTAATGGTGGCAGCTTTTTTCTTTTTACGCTTTGCCATGTTGAAGTGCCTCCCGAGTACAACTGGTTCCGACAGGATTTAGCTTATCGCACCCTTGTATATTGAGAAACATAGTAGACCGCCGCACCCTGCAAGAGTTACGGATAGAACGCCTCTTCCCCGTTAGGAGTGACGGCCTTGAGCCAGGGAACCCGCCCATAGGGGCAATGAGTGGGCGCTTTGTCTACCAAGCGATGACTGCTCTGATGCTGCAACGCCTTACCTCTTAATTTTTTCTTTATAGATACTCTCTAGAATCCAATCGTTACTAACTTTCATTATGAAGATAATCTGACTGACAACTTTGACTTAAACATCGTAAATTAGAAACAGAGATTGCCGCTTGAACCAGACGATTCACCGCATCTCCTAAATCTTCCTGTACTCGCACGATTAGCATTCCCTGATAGACCTCAATGCCATAGGTCAATTGAATATCTTGTAAAAAGAAGTCTTGTTGGTTTGAGAGGCTTTGGCTTAGAGTTTGCATATCCAGCCAGCGCAAGGTTTCACCTAAATCCGTTAAGACTTGGCTCTGTTCCTTTAAAAATAGATCAATGACTTCCCCATCAGGGTAAAGGTAAGGGGTACGAATGCGTATAAAACGATTTACCGGGGAGCAGGTGTACCGTTCTCCCAGGGTCTCGGCTATGACTTGGTAGGAGTTGACAGGGGTCATAAGAATAGCCCTAGTTGGTTGGTGGGGGGTGAGGACCTATCCCCAAGATTTGTCATACCGTTTTTCGATAGCACGAATGCTTGAAAATTGGTATCAGGATCTAAGATTAATGTCTCAAATTCTGTTTGACTTAGCACTGAACTTACACAAACTCCGGTTCCCGTTGGTCTAGGAGTTCCCAAACGGCGTTTAGGAGTTCATCTAACCCTTGCTGGGCCACGGCGGAAATCTGTAATACTGGATAGTCGGAATCGGGCTGTAAGGCTTGGCTGAGGTCCTGAATTTCTTCGGGAGTGCGATCGCACGCATCCAATTTACTCAAGGCGATAATCTGGGGACGCTCGGGTAACCCCCGGTCATAGGCCACTAACTCCTCGCGAATCACCCGATAATCCTCCAAGGGATTCTCCGCCGTCACATCCACCAGATGCAACAATACCCGCGTCCGTTCAATATGACGCAAAAACTCATGGCCTAAGCCTAATCCCTCATGAGCCCCCGCAATCAAACCGGGAATATCGGCAAAGACGGTCCCATCTCCCGTGGGTTTGCGGACAACCCCCAAATTGGGAACCAGAGTCGTAAAGGGATAATCGGCAATTTTGGGACGGGCCGCCGACAGGACAGAAATTAGGGTCGATTTCCCGGCGTTGGGAAGACCAATAATCCCCACTTCCGCCAGCAATTTTAACTCTAAGCGTAATTGACGAATGCGCCCCGGTCGTCCTTCCTGGGCCATTTCAGGGGCGCGGTTGCGGTTGCTGAGATAATGGCGGTTTCCATGACCCCCCTTTCCTCCCTCGGCGACACAGACTTTTTGGCCCGCTTCGACTAAATCGCCGACAATTTCCCCGGTTTCCAGGTCATAGGCGACGGTTCCACAGGGGACTTCTAGGGTGCGATCGCCCCCCGAAGCCCCAGTACAGTTATTATTGCCCCCCCGTTTACCATCCTCAGCCCGAAAGCGATGGGCGTAGCGGAAATCCAACAGGGTTTGCAGATTATCCGTGGCCAACAAATACACCGACCCCCCATGGCCCCCATCGCCGCCAGCGGGTCCCCCAGCCGGGACATACTTCTCACGACGGAACGCCACCAGGCCATCGCCACCGGTTCCGCCTTCAACTTCAATTTCAACGCGATCAATGAACTGCATAATTAACCTTGGGGAGTGGGGAGTAAGAGTCTGAAAACAGGATTGGCGGCTATCTCCGCTTAAAGATAGGGGCTGACATCTTCACCGCATTTATCCGCCAGATAGGACAAAGCGCGAAATCTTAACCCCACCAACTGCTCATACAGGGGATTTAACTCACACATGGCGGGAATATGGACAATTTTCTTGCCAAACAGCTTAATATCCCGTTCAAAGGGACAATTGGAGGGAATCATCCGACAGAGAAACCGGGCTACCTTCGGATCATGGACTTCCACATGGTCTAGCCATTGTCGCACAGGAGCGAGAACATCGCCCTTGTGGTCGCCGTCGTCAGATTTATACTCCTCCATCTCAGGGGAGGGGAGCGTGACGCGATCCTCTCCCTCTTCCAAGTCTTCGAGGGTGTGACGTAGGTTTTTCAGGGCTTCGGGACAGTTCCCTAACGCCTGGCAGAACTCTTGTAGCAGTTTATCTTCGCCAACGGTGTAAATTCCATCGGCGATCGCCACCATCACCGCCGTTCTCAGGAAGTTCTCCGCCACATGAGGATCATCCCCCAGGGCCGCGGCCAGTTCCTCCGGGGAGATGCCATCCTCCCGGCTATCCTGTTGAGCCAGTTCAGGGTTATTGTGAGTAATCTCGGCGATCGCCTCCTGTTCTCGCGTATCAAAATCACCATCAGCCCAGGCGATGGCCAGAAGCCCCCGTAACCAGGCTTGGCTTTGCTGTTGATTTTGCGGCGATGCAGTTGTCTGAGTCATAAGTATCGCTTAGGTTAAGGTCTCTGCTAGTGTTTTGTGCGAATGAAGGGGGATCTTGTGACGCTACAAGAGTTTGTGCTATTTCTGGTCTCGATTTTAACCAATTCTCTGGGGCAATTCTTGCTCAAAGCCGGAGCCATCAAACTAGGGGCCACCGCTCCCCATGGGGCGATCGCCTTCCTGCTCGGAGTTCTCTCAACCCCAGAACTACTGCTAGGATTGATGGGTTACGCCGCCGGGGCCATGGTCTATATCTTGCTGCTGACCCGAGTCAACCTGAGCGTGGCCGGTCCCGCCACGGCCCTGGCCTACGTCATCGCCGTTCTCATCGGCCATTTTGGCTTTGGCGAAGCCATCCCTCCCCTGCGCCTCCTTGGGTTAGGCTTAATCATCACAGGTGTAATTCTCGTGATCAGCCGCCCCTAAGCCCATCATCCCCTAAAGAACATCCCAGGCCTGACGCACAATCCCACTCAGCCAATGCCGTTGCTCAGCATCGAGAAATTGGTCTTCCTCCAGGACTTCCGAGAGCAAGTCCTCCAAACTGCGACCCTGGCGACGGGTCATCCGAACCACGCCGGCGATCGCCGCCGCAACGACCTCAGGGCTGACCGGTTGTCGCCCTAACTCCATCGTATCCTGTACAGTCTCTGGGATAGAATAATCCATACTTAAGCACATACAACCCAAATAACAGTTTTTAGACAGTGATGTGGGTGACTCTCCCTGTGGTGACTGCAACCCAAGTGACTTCTACTCAAGAGTAAAATCCTGATGAAACAACTTCTTTACTGGGAAATTCCCACACCGGATACCGCTGCTGTCCGTCATTGGCTGCACCAGGACTGGCAACCCATGACCTTCGCCAATCGAGCCGAGGCGATCGCCACCCCCGACGGACTCCGCATCCCCCTCGGAGATGGTGAACTCTCAGTATTCATTTGGTCGCTACAGCGAACTACCTATCTTAAAGTCTTCCGTTGGGCAGAGCGTCCCCTAGCCGGCGAACGTCAACTGGTCAATCAGTTAAAACACGACGCGATGCGTCAGTTTCCCCCTCACTATCCCCAACTGCCCGAAATTGACCTCTCGCAGCAGTCGATATTTGAGGCACTTCTACCACATTATCCAGAAACAGTCAAGCATTTTCAAACCATTCCCAACGGCGAATACGACCTCAATCGCGTCTATTGGTGGGAAAAACGCTGGCGCGAGGGCGTTCTCAACCCCAAAACCCCCAAAAAAGTCGTCTCCTTCAACGCCCCCGCCGCCAACTCCGGCGACCCCGACTATGACCTAATTTATCTCGGCGGCGCCCTCGGGGTCATTCACGCCGCCGTCATGGCTCGGCGAGGCTATCGCGTGCTGCTCATTGAACGGTTGCCCTTCGGACGCATGAACCGAGAATGGAACATCTCCCGCGATGAATTCCAAAGCCTAATCAACCTCGGACTCTTCAGCCCCGAAGAATTTGAACAAGTCATCGCCTGCGAATACATCGACGGCTTTAACAAATTTTTCGATGCCAACAACCCCCCCGGAACCCAAGCCAACGTTCTGCATACCCCCAAAGTCCTCAACATCTCCGTCGATGCCGAACAACTGCTGAGAATCTGCGGCGACAAACTCCGCGCCGCCGGGGGCGTCATTTGGGATGAAACCGAATTTGTCAGCGCCGACATTGATGCCGCCGTCGCCAGCATCGAAGCTCGCCATCTCCCCAGCAGTGAAAGCAAACAGGCTTGCGGACGCTTACTCGTCGACGCCATGGGGAGCGCCTCCCCCATCGCCTGGCAACTCAACGGCGGTCGCACCTTCAACAGCGTCTGTCCCACCGTCGGCGCCGCCATTTCCGGAGGCTTTGACCCCCAAGTCTGGGACCATCAATTTGGCGATGTCCTCAACTCCCACGGCGACATTTCCCGAGGCCGACAACTGATTTGGGAACTCTTCCCCGGCCGCAATGGAGAAGTCACCATTTATCTGTTCCACTACCACCAAATTCATCCCGAGAACCCCGGTTCCCTCTTAGAGATGTACGAGGATTTCTTCCAAATTCTGCCCGAATATCGCCGCTGTGACGTCGACAAACTGCAATGGCGTAAAGCCACCTTCGGCTATATTCCCGGACATTTTAGCCAAGGTAGCCGCGATCGCAAAGTCGCCTGGGACCGTCTCGTCGCCATCGGTGATGCCGCCTCCTTGCAGTCTCCCCTCATCTTCACCGGCTTCGGCTCCCTCGTCCGCAACATGGAACGGCTGACGCAACTCCTCGATACCGCCCTAACCCATGATCTCCTCGATGGGACCAATCTCGATCGCATCCGGGCCTATCAAAGCAACGTCGCCGTCACCTGGCTCTTCTCCAAAGGGATGATGGTTCCCACCGGCAAAAGCATCGCCCCGCCCAAAATCAACGCCATGCTCAATATCTTCTTTGGCCTCCTAGCCGACGAACCCCGAGAAGTGGCCGAAACCTTCATCAAAGACCGCACCAGTTGGGGTCTATTCAACCGCCTAGCCCTCAAAGCCGCCTGGCAACATCCCGAAATCCTACTCTGGATTTGGCAACTCGCCGGCCCCTGGGACCTGCTGCGTTGGACCGGGAGTTACCTCAACTTCACCAAAGAAGCCCTAGTTGGCTGGAGTCTCAGTTGGATTCCCCGCTTCAGCCGTTGGGCGCAACCCTGGGCCGAAAAACGCTATCCCTCCCTATGGCTGTGGTTACAAGCCATGAGCTATTCCCTCACCGAAGGCTTGGGACGGCGCTTTTCTCCCCAATAACCTCTCCAAACCCCCAAAACTCCCATTAAAAAAGGGCAACCTGGGTTGCCCTTCAGCCGTGGTCTTAGCCGTGGTCTTAGCCGTGGTCTTAAAAGACCTCTCTAGGCTAACGGGTGGGTTCCTCGACCCGTGCTTGTCAAATACGCTTACTACAATTCACCCCGAATGTCAATGATTTCTCCATCCTTAATCACCACTTCAACTTTCAGTTTTTGAACCAAATTGTCGCCTTTACCCACATAGAATAAATTTTCAATTTGACCCTGACTCACCTCTTGCTCCATCTCAACCGTTTGCACTTGCTGCAACTGTTGCAAGATCTGATTTTTCTGTTCCAAGAACTGAGCCTTGCGCTGATTGACCTGCATCTGCAAATTATCAATCTGCTGTTGCGCTTGGGGGCCAAGAGGTTGAGTGCTTTTGGCTTTCAGTTCCGAGACCGCTTGCTGAGCCTGCATTTCCAACTGCTGGAGTTGGCTATCGAGCCGATCCATTTGCAATTGTAATTGTTGTTGCGCCTCTTCCTTCCATTTAGGGGTGACGATCGCCACAATGGTGATATTGCGCTTGAGCAGTAGTTTCGAGTTATCGAGTTCCATGAATCTCTCTTGATAGGTCATTGATGTCTGGGAATTGGCCGCAGACCCTAGCCAAACATCTCGTTAATGGTATCGCGGTAGCGCTCCTGTACAACCGGCCGTTTAATTTTTAAGGTCTGAGTCATCATGCCATTGTCCGTCGAGAACGGCTCTTGCACTAGGGAAAACGGGCCAATGCGATCATCGGCCCGATAACCCGGACGATGTTTCACCTCCCGATTGAGTTCCTCCCGGAACAATTGCTGAACCGGCTCCTGATTGAGATCCAACGGCGGAACCGCCTCGCTGTTCACCGTCAATCCTTGAGCCGTTCCCCATTGAGCCAGAGACTCCCAATTGGGTACAATCAACGCCCCTAGTTGCCGCTGATCCTGTCCGACCAACATAATTTGGTCAATATAAGCACTACGAACACAAGCATCCTCAATCGGTTGAGGTTCAATGTTCTCACCATTGGTCAACACAATCGTATCCTTAGCCCGTCCCGTCAAACGTAGGTGGCCACCCGGTAGTAAACAGCCTAAATCGCCGGTATTAAACCAGCCATCGCTGTCAATGGCCATCTGAGTGGCCTCGGGGTTATTAAAATAGCCGTCCATGACCTGAGGACCGCGGCCGAGGACCAATCCCCGTTCCCCCTGCGGCAGTAAATACCCCTTTTCAGGATCGACAATGCGAATTTCCGTGTCCACCAGAGGAAGTCCCGCCGACCCCTGTAAATTAGACCAAGCACGACGCACCGTTAAAACAGGGGCGGTTTCTGTCAGGCCATAGCCCACCAAGAGCTTAATACCGATAATGGCGAAGAACTCATCAATATGTTGCGCCAAAGACCCACCACCGCTAATGAGAAACTTGATTTTTCCGCCGGTTGCGGCCTGAACTTTGCCATAGACTAATTTATGACCCAAACGATGGAGGGGAGTCAGGGCCAGGGCCTGCAAACGAGCAGTCCATCGATTGAGAGATGAGGGAGGAGTGCCATCAAGGGTTAGACTATCTCGGATATGTTGGGCCTGGAGATGACGACGACTGACGCCAATGAAGAAGTTGACCAGTTTTTGTTTATTGGCCGGTTGGTCGCGGAAGCTCTTTTGTACCCCTTCATAGATGGATTCCCAGAGACGGGGAACGCCGATCATGATTTGGGGTTGGTGTTCTTTGAGGTCGTTTTTGAAGTAGCGCAGACTGGTATAGAGTTGGGCGCAGCCTTGGGAGAGGAGATAGTATTCACAGGTACGCTCGTACACGTGCCAACTGGGGAGGATGCTGAGGGCGCGATCGCCGGCTTGGGGGACGAAGACATGACGGAAGGCATTAATCTGATGTAGGAGGTTGCCATGGGTCAACATCGCGCCTTTGGGACGACCCGTGGTTCCTGAGGTGTAGATGAGGGTGGCCAGGGTGTTGCGATCGCTCTTGGGAAGTTTAAACCGGGCCGCATCGCCTAAGGCCATAAACTGACTGAAGTTGAGCATCCGCAAGGAACTCTCCTCAGGTGGCGTTTCCTCCGAGAGTAACACCACCCAGGAGAGAGTATCAGCCAGACGTAACCCCTCATCAGTCGCCGATTGTAGTTTTTCGAAGGTGGCGAGGTTTTCCAGGACGAGACCCTGACTTTGGCTATGTTGAGCAATATAGAGGAGTTCATCGCGATCGGCTTGACTCGATCGCACCGCATTGGCGGCCCCGGCGGCGATAATCCCTTGGTCTGCAATGAACCAGCGGGGACTGTTTTCCGAAAACAGCACCACTCGCGGCGGGAAATCATCCTCAGAGGTCAAACCAAGACTCTGTAAGGCGGTGGCGAACCGCTGAATATCTTGCCAAAGGTCCCGATAGGAGAGTTTCACCGCCGGTTGGCTATGGGGGTCATCTAAGGCCGTGAGGTTTCCGAAGCGATCGCTGGCCACCGACCAAACCTCCGTCACAGAGCCGACCGAGCCGTAATCAAGAGAAGTTTTGAGATTCGCCTGTTCCTGAAGCGGAAGCGCGCTGGATCGAGAAGAGGTACGAGTCATAATCGTAGAATTTATAAGGTGAATTTTGTCGGGTTTCCCTAAACTAACTCTCTACAGTATCTCCGGAAATTTACCTAAATTTCGTTGCACTCTGTGACAGTCGCGACGCCGCATCACCACTCCTCGCTTCCCTTACCCCCCAGACACCCAGCCCAACCTAGCTCAAATGAATCCAAACTCGGGAAATGGCCACAAACATCACTTAATAACAGTCAAAAAATAAAATCTGAGACCCGACTCGACGGTTAGGATCTCGTATGAACTCGAATCTTGAAGATCCCCATGAGGGGTCTTACTCATCAAGTCCCTAGCCCAGCCCATCCATCAAATCTCCTTCCAAAAGCCTTGTTCGATCATCATTCGAGCTAAATATCTTCACAAAACATCAGTTGACAATTCAGTCGAGATAAACTAGATCTAAGACCCCAGACGATGGGCGTTCGATTGAGATCAGACATCTAAAATGTAGTGTAAGACCCCTCACCCCGATCTTGTTGTCTGTGGTCAGAATATGTTAGATAGGACTGGTCAATTAGAAATAGGAGAAGTCGTTAATGGGTCCTCTGGAATTAGGCTTAGCGGGAATTGCATCCGTGATGTTGACCAAAGCCGCTGAAAACACCGGTCAGATGGTCTCCAAAGAGATGCTAGAAATCGCCCTACCTCCCATGAAATCAGCCGCATCGAGTTTATCCACCACCCTACAAAATGGTGTCAGCCTATTAGGGGAGCGACTCCAATCACGCTTTCCCAACCATGAAAACCCCTTTGACAACCCGCAACTGGTTGCAGAGATGGTTCAAGAAGAAGTCCAAGACCCGCAACTCGCGGGAGTTGTTGAAGAAGTAGAACGACAATTCCCCCCGATGGAAATCAAAATTGACCAGCGTAAACAGCAGGGGATTGTGATTAACGATCAAGGAACGGCTAACTTCAACGAGACAATTCAACAAAACTTTAGCTAGGAGGACAATGGGGGGCGATTATCAACAACAGGGGATTAATCCCAACGATGCGGCTCAGGTTAACATTTCCCAAATGGTGCAGAATTTTGGGAACCCAACTAGCACCTCACGGGATGCGAGTGAAGCCAAATTACTCAAAGCCGTCAAAAATGAGGTCGCAGGTCGGTTTTCGCGATCGCTCCACCATCGAGTGTACCTAGAACTCGACAAAGCCGAAGATCCCAGCCAAGTGATCGCCCCCTGGTCTGTTGATGTTAAATTAGGCCATGCTCCCCATCAACAAGTTTGCCAAAATAACCAGATTATTGACACCTTCGATCGCCCCGACATTGGCGGACGCTTACTCATCCTTGGCTCTCCCGGTTCCGGGAAAACCACCGTTCTTCTGCAACTCGCTCAAACCCTCGTGGAACGGGCCGAAAAAACCGCCACAGATCCCGTTCCCGTTCTGCTTAACCTCTCGGCTTGGAATAGCAACTTCAAAGATATCCGTAGTTGGATTATCCTAGACCTAAAACTCAAATATGGAATCCGTCAAGACATCGCCCGCAAATGGCTAGATCGCGGGCGTATTCTGCCACTCCTCGATGGTCTTGATGAACTGATGTCTCAATGTCAAGAAACCTGTATTGAGTCCCTCAATCAGTTTCTTCCCGATTGGAGTGGGATGCCCTTAGTCGTCTGTTGTCGCCTCGAAGAATACCAACTCTATAACCAACATTTAGGCTTAAACGGCGCTTTGATTCTTCAACCCCTCAGCGACAGCCAAATTCAAGCCTACTTACAACAAGCCAAATGTGACTGGCTTTGGCAAGCCATTCGCCATGATAGTGACATCATGAATCCCGAACATGGCTTAGCTCGCTCCCCCTTATTTTTAACCATTTTAGTCTTAGCGAGTGACAACTTACCCCCAGAAATCTGGAAACAGTCCGTTAGCCCAACACAGCGACGAGAAGTCCTCTTTGAAGCCTATATCCAAACTCGACTACAACGGCGCTATCTCGGCGGTGCAAACTTAGCCGCAACCCGCCATGGCCAGAAACCCTATCAAGACGATGAACAAACCAAACACTGGCTTGGCTGGCTTGCTTCTCGACTGATAGAAGAGAATCAAACTGAATTTTTCATTGAAAAACTACAACCCTATTTCTTATTAAAACGCCCCTATAAGCTTGTCTATGGGTTAGTGGTGGGTCTCGTTTTGGGAATCGTCGTTGGCTTAGTATTTAGCCTCATCTATGGGGTTATTGACGGGCTATTAAGAGGACTTTTAGGAGGACTTGCTGTCGGTTTAATAGTGGGTTTAGTGGGGGGGCTGATTCGAGAAATAAAAACCGTTGAGACGATTCGATTTTCCAGGAAACTTGCCTCCAAGCAACTCTCAAGAATTATTACCAAAAGTTTATTTCTCGGTTGGGTGGTGGGTTTAATGGGAGGAATAACCGGCGGTCTCATTGGCGAACGCTTTGGTGGACTTTGGATTGGTGTCTTGGGTGGAATTGTGATTGGCCAGGTCTTTGGAACCGTCGTCGGGGTAATTGGGGGCTTAGTAGAAGCCTTGGTCGGGGGAGAAATTGACACAAAAAAAGAAGATAACCAAGGCATTTACCGCTCTTTAGTTAACTCCTTTATTTTTGGTTTTATGTTTGTTCCTGTTGGCTTCTTAATTCCCTTATCAATTCATTATTTAAACGAGCCAGTTGGACTCTGGAGACTGATTCGAGAGGGAATTGTATTAGGATTTTTATTTGGGGCGTTTGCGGGAGGATTAAATAGCGTTATTTCTCATTTTGCCCTTCGTGTAACTTTATGGCTATTCGGCTATAGCCCTTGGAATTATAGTAAGTTCTTACGGTACTGTACCGAGCGAGGTTTTTTGCAACGAGTTGGCGGCGGCTATCACTTTGTGCATGGACTCCTCCGGGAACATTTCGCCCAGCAATATGGGAAACATTAACCCGGCCCCATAAACAATCGGCTAAACTGATAAAAAGGGTCTTCAGGGTTTAGGGAAATCAAGACAATTTATATAGCAAAAGTTGGTCTAAATCGTACAGAAAATAGGCAAGAGGTAAGAGGCGAGAGGTCGGTGATTCTCTGCCAACTCAGAGTGTCCTAAGCCAATCTTCAGATCGCTATAGCAAGCATTGCCAAAAATGGTATGACACCCGATTTCCTGAAGACCCGATAAACATTGGGGTCAAAGTATTCATAGAACACTCATCCATCAAGGGACAATTGTGTGGCCATTTCAGGTTTGGGGAAATAGGACAAACGGCGATCGATCTTGCCCTCATGATCCGTCCAGACTAAATCCGCCGCCGTCACCTGGGGGCCATCGAGGGTAATCAGCGTAAAATTGCGACGTTGCTGGGTTCCTTCCCCAACCCATCGAGGAACCGAAGCCACATTGAGATAGATCGTACCCCAGTCATCCTGAGCGAAGGGTTGGCGAAGTCGCTGTTTCGTATGGCGTAGCCGGTGGTGCATATGTCCGAAAACCACTAATAGCGGCGGCTGTCCCGCCTCCTGACTGGCCTGAATGGCGTGGGTTAAGTCTGGGTCACCATGATCCTGGCCAATGGGCTTCCAATCCCGACCACAGGGGGATTCCGCCGTCTCTCCCAAGCCAAAAGGACCATTGTGGGCCAAGACAATGCGGATGGGTTCGGTGGCGGCGTTCATGGCCTGGCTGATGCGATCGCCCGACTCCTGCAAACTCCCCACACCAAACCGACTTTGATAAAACTCCTGCATATTCCAACGACTCCCCCCCCAGCTAAAGGGGCGACCCCCCACCACCGAAACTCCCAACTGGGGATAATCCCGGACCCGATAGCCAACGCGATCGCCCCCCAACATCTCGAATTGGCGTTGAACGCGGTCTTCTTGCTGGCGGTCATAGGGACATTTCTTGCGTCCCCAAGGCGTCGCCGTATACCAAGCATCATGATTTCCCAGAATAACGGCTTTGGGCAAGGACAACCGGGAAATACACTCAACAACGGTCAACGACTCATTGCCAAAATCCCCAACAAACAGGACTAAATCCAAATTCCAGTCCTGCAAAATGGCGTTATCCCGTTCATCCCACTGATCATGAACATCCCCCACCGCCGCAATTCTCAACTGTCTCTCCATCCTCATCTCTCCTGTTTCTTACTCACTGGCTGGCTAGATTACCTCTTGCATGCATGCAAGAGGCATGCCTTTTGCCTTTTGCCTTTTGCCTTTTGCCTTTTGCCTTTTGCATGCATGCCTTTTGCCTTTTGCCTTTCCCCTCAAAACCGCATCTGAAACTCTACCGCCCCACGATTATCATCATCAAAATCCGTCGATCCTCGAATCACCCAATTATCATCAATCCGATAGCGAACACTAAAGCGAGTGGAATCATCGCGATCGAGAATCGTCAGAATCGAAGCCGAGAAATCATCCGTGAGGTTCACCCCCACCTCAGCCCCCAACCCCAACACCGAGGTTCTCGGATCGACGGCTGGGAACAAGCGAAAATCACGATAGCCCAAAGCCCGGCCCACGATCGATTGTATCTGAGTTAAGACCGCCGAACTAGCGACCACCAACGAGGGGTCCTGCTGGCCGAGGGTTCCCAACGCCCCGCCGCCAATCAGCGAGAGAATTTCCGTCTGCGATCGCGCCGGCGAACTACTCAACTCCAAGGCCGTTTGGGCCGCGACCTCTCCAGTGGCGAAGCCTTCAAACAAGCGACTCGCCAATCCCTGGGCCTCGGCCTCAATTCGTACCGTTTCCACCCCGCCGCGTTCAATGGAGGGGTCAACAATCTCCGTCCCCGTTCCCAAACGGTCAAACCCCACCGGCGAGATAATCCGAGGTCGTGTCGTCTCCTGAACCGCCGCCCGCAAGCGGACATCCAAAATTGGATCGAGACCAAACTGAGGATCAAAGGTCGCCGTATTCTCACCTCGGGTCAACGTAAACGTCGTAGTAAACAAATTCACCTGTCCATCCCGTAAAAAAATTGTCCCATTCGGTTCCGGACTTTCAAACGGGCCATTGACCAACAACTTACCGTCAGCCACAAAATTCAGCACTGGAAAACTAATAATCTGGACTCCACGCCCTAACTCCAACAGTAAATTGTCATAACTAATAATCGGTGGCGTTTCCAAATCAACCGTCTGTCCTCCCGTCCCAGTCTCATCCTGGGCAATAAACACCTGTCCCCGAGTTAACAGTAACTGTCCCCCCAAATTGGGAAACAACGCCGAATTCGTGACCTCAACCGTCCCATCAATGCGACCCTGATAGAGATCTTCGAGTTCTAACTCCACCTGATCAAAGGTGACCTGCAAGGGGGTCTCCACCGCTAAGGGGGAAAACACCGGTAACTCTCCCGCCGCCCGAACCGATCCTTGACGAAACTGTCCCGTCAATTCAGACACCACTACAGTATCATCGAGAAATTCCAGCGTCCCATTCACCTGAGTCAACGGTTCCGGGAGTTGCGGTGAATTAAACTCAGCATCGCGAAACTCGGCCCGGCCGCGAGTGGCCAAGGGCAGATAATTAAAGCCCATGCCAACCTGTTCCCCGGCGATCGCCAACTCCAGGGAACCCTCCCCGCCTAACCATTCCAAAGCCCCGTCTGTGAGCGCCGTCAACACCTCTAATCCCTCATTTTGAGCATTGACGGCAATTTCAAACTCATTGCTGTCTGGGCGCACAGTAGAGCCAGGAAACAGCAGCGGTAAAGTGGCCCGTAGCCGAATCGGATCAGCATCCTCTCGTAGCATGGCCGCCGCCCCAAAATTGAGGCGACCATCGGCCAAGGCAAACCCGCCCTGGGCCTGAGTCAGCGACTGTTGGTTAATTTGGCCGTTGTTCCAGCGAATTTCGCCCCGGGCCGCCGGATTTTCCAACCGTCCTGAGAGGGTGGCCTGGGCATCAACACTGCCACCGAGTCGCACCCCGTCAGGAAACTCAATAAAGTCCGAGATGACGGACATGGGGAGTCCTGTGAGGAGAAACTGTCCCGACTGTTCCGGTGCCCCGAGAATGCCGTTGAAGGTCAGTTGCGTCTCCTGGGAGGGATCAAGAGTCGCATCGAGATTAAAGTTTTGAATATCCCAAACACCCTCAACAAAATCGCCCTGAGTGGCAATCGTATGAATTTGATAATCATCCCATTGCCAAGCCTCTCCCCCCAAGTTGAAATCAAAATCAATGCCCTGACTCAAAGATCCAGCGAGATTGATGTCCCCTGAAAACTGTCCTTGCAACAGGGCCAACTCCGGTAGGGGAGAAGCCTCCTCTCGGGCCTGTTGTTGCTGTTGTAAGAGAACCTCGATTTCGACCAATCGTTGCAATTGCCGAATCAGGCTAGCCTCAGGACTCCCGACCCCGACGGGGTTGAGAACCTCTGCGTCGGCGTAATCAACTGGTTCAAACCCCCGTTGCACATCTTCGAGGTCAAACCAGCGGAGGACTTCGAGAATTTGTTGGATATCCCCTTGATAAATTTTTAAGGCCCCGGCAAATTGGGGGTCTTCTGTAGCCGTGATGCTGCCATCAAAGCCATAGCGACTCTCGCCTTGTTGCAGTTCCACTTCGTCGAGTTGTAGAACCTGGTTGGCCCAGACAAATTCCCCTTGTAGGGCATCAGCTTGGGTGAGGCCTAAACTGGGGTCACGGACACCTAAGGCCCCCGAGACAAGGGAACCACTGGGATCAGCGGTTACGGTGGCCGTGAGATCGCCACTGAGACGGCCGCGATCGCCAACGGGTTCGAGGTTCAACATGGCCAGGGGGAAGTTTTCCAGGTCAATGTCCCAGAGTTTGTTCTCCAGCAAGCCTCTAGCGACCGTATTCCCCAGTTGTAGGGCAAAGGCTTGGGGGGACAACTCGGGAGTTAGACGCAGAGAGAGACCATCCCGAGGGCGACTGGGGTCAGTTTGGCTTTGTCCAGCCAGTTGTACCAAGACCCCTTCTTTGTCAGCGGTGATGGGACCGCCGATAATGGGGTCATAGCGGCGATCGCCCACTTGGAACCCACTCACCTGCATGGCCCCCTCTTGAATGGCGATGTTGATGGGGGTAAACTCCTGCCAACCTCCCGTGACGGCGATCGCCCCATCCAAGCGTCCCGCCACATCCAGGGCCGCCGTTTGGCCCGGGAGTTGGGGCAAACCCGGAACCAATTCCTGTAAATCGGCATTTTGCAATTGGGCCAACACCTGCCAACCGCCATCACCTAAGGTAATATCCATCAAAACCCCGCCCAGGTCTTCCGGGTTGTTCTCCTTGACAGCAACCGTTCCCAATTGGAAGCCCACCTGTAACTGTCCTGACATGGCTTGGGGACGTAGATCACTCACCGATCCCGTCAGGCGGGCAATGTCACCCACTTTCACCAACGGCGACAGGGCCACAGGAGAGTCCACGAAGGGCATGAGGGGAATTTGCAGTTGTTCAGCATCGATTAGCCAGGTTCCCTCGTTTAATTGGAAATTCCCGGTCAAACCTCCCTCGGCTAAAACCACCCCAATTTGACCTTGGGCCATCAGAGTTTCTGGAGAAGGATTCGCCAGGGGAACGCGGAACTGACCCCGACCACTCAACAGACTTGGGGTGAGATCAGCATTGGGGATAAAAGAGGTGATATCGACATTTTGGGCGATCGCCTCTCCCTGCATTTGACCCTGGGCAATTTGACTGGTAATCTCCACCTGACCACGATTCACCGTCAGTTCTCCCTGAATCTCCGCTTCCAGGGTTTGCAGATTGAGCGTATCTAAGCTGGCCACATCTCCGGCTAAGGCGGCCTGGCCAGCAAAGGTTCCCAGACGAACCTCGGGCGGAACGTCAATGAAGGGCGATAGGGGGAGTCCTTCGGTGATCAGTTGGGCTTGCCAAACGCCCTCACTCAGTCCAGCATCGAGACGCAGTGGACTCTCCGCAATGCGGGTGGTTAACGAGGTTCGACCCGTGAGATTGGCAAGATTGAACGATTCTAAATCGGCGACAGTTCCCGCAACTTGCAGACTGCCCGAGATTGCCCCCAAAGGCAAGTCCGCTAACGGCTGGGGCAAGATTTCACTCGGTGGCGTCAGGTTTTCAGCGGTGAAAACGGTTTCCCAGTTGCCATTCTGTAACGCCGCCTGAACGGGAATGGCGGAACCCAGCAGTTGCAATTGTCCCTGGGCTATGGCTTCGAGTTGGGCTAAGTCGGTGACGCCAATCTCGCCTCCTAGGGCCAGTTGACCGCTAAAGCCGCCAACGCCGTAGCTTTGACCGATATCTTGGGGAACAATGCTGGCCAGAGAGACAGCTTGGGTGGCCAATTCTAACCGCCAGGTGTCATCCTCTAACAAAACGCCCCCTTGAGCTTGGCCACCGGCAATTTCGATAATCGGCAGCCGGATTAAGGTTTCTTCCCCGGCGGTTTCCAAGGTTCCTCGGGCGTTGAAATTGCCAATGACCCCGGTAGTGGGCAGGTCATAGCGACGGGCGATCGCATCAGCCGAGGCGTTGCGGACAATAAACTCGGCTTCTACGGTTGGGGCGGTTTCCTCTGTTTCAGGCAATTCCACTCTCGCGGCGGCTTGAACGTCACCGCCTCCCTCGGCGGGGGTGGCGGTGAGTTGTTCGATGAGAAATTCTGAAGTTTCTGTTAGCAGGCCAAATCGGGCTTGAACTTCGCTAAAGGGCAGGCGATCGACAATCACCACATCGGTATTGCGAGCTTCGCCCACCAAGCGGGGATTGTCAATGGGGCCAATCACTTGTAAGACGGCTTCCAATTCCCCGGTAATGTCCACGGGAAACTCTAAGTCCAGGGTATCGCTGATGGTTTGCCAATCGGTGGGAGGAACAACAATCGGGATTTCATAACCCTGTTCGAGGTGCATCAATCCCTGGGGAATGGTCATGGGGATTGACTCTCCGTAGCTGGCGGAGATGTTCTCAAAGCCAATGAGATTGTTTTGTAGGCGAATTTGTCCGGAACCGTCGAGAATTGGCTGAGGAACGCCGCCGAGTTGTAAGTCTAGGTCTTCAAAGCGTAGGTTTCCTTGCAGGTTCAGGGGGGCCTCTTGGCCACCAGTCGCCAGTTGCATGGAGATGTTACCGAAAATTTCCCCCCCATCTAACATCAGCGGGGCCGGAATCCAGGGGGAAATCACCTCGCCTTGCAGGAATTGGGCCGAGAGATTCAGGTTCACGGCTTCGTCGGGATTGCTGAACTCTCCCTGGGCGTTGAGTCGTCCGGTTGTGTTGTGATAGCCGGTGGCGTTGAAGTTGATGCGATCGCCGTCGGGGCTAAATTCAGCTTCTCCACTGAACCGACGCAGGGTGATGGCTTCGGGAGGGATAATTTCGGGTTTTGTCTCAGATTCTGTCTCAGGTTCTGTCTCAGATTCTGTTTCGGGTTCTGGAGACTGAAACTCGGGTTTCGGCTGCGGTTCAACCGTCAGCCGTCCCCCATCAATTTCAATTCGGTCCAGTTGAATTTGAATGAATCCCGGTTCCCCAGCCGGGCGAATGTCGGTGGTGGCCCAATTCCCATCGTCGAGTTGAGGAATGGTGACGTCCACCTCTTCGAGACGAATATCGAGGGGTAGGGTTTGACTCCAGAGAAGGGAGAAGAGATTAAACCGCACATGAACCGCCTCAATCTCGGCTTCACTGGGTTGGCTGTCACTGGGGAGAACGCGGGAGTCTCCGAAGCGAACATGACCGAGAGAAACCCCTTCTAACTCACCGACTTCAATGGGGCGTTCAAGGAGTTTACCGAGTTCTTGCGATAGCAGGGGGGCGAGTTGAACCTGGACAAATCGCCAGGCCCAGAGGCTTCCCCCGGCCACGAGAGTGAGAATAAGGATGGCGATGGCCCACAGAACCCGTCGCCGGGGCTGACGAGGGGGTTGTGGTTCACTCGGTGGCGTAGTCGGAAACTCGGTCATAGGTAGGCAGCAGGGGACGGTACAGGATATCCTAGCGGGAAACTTTAGGGACTGACAGCGGGGGCGGGACAGATTGGGGGGCGATCGCTTTCAGGGTAAATTAGGGGAGAGTAGGGCCATCGGTCTCAGGGGATCTGATGGAGTCCTCGGTTTAATCGTGGAGTGAATGTGGAGGGTTTGTTATGAAGGTTTATGTGTTGCTGTTTAATGCCCGTCAGGAAAACGAGGGCATTCACACCATTCGCTTAGGAACGCCTCAAGGGGGTGAACGCAACATCGTGATGATGTTTGAGTCTCAAGATGATGCAGAACGGTATGCCATGTTGTTAGAAGCCCAAGATTTTCATGTTCCGACGGCGGAAGCCTTTGATTCGGAGGAAATTGAGGAATTTTGTAACAGTTGCCAATATGAGGCTAAGTTAATCCCCGAGGGCTTTGTGCCGGAATCCCCCGAGGAACGCATTTTTCTGTCGCCGCCGGAAACCAATTTAGAGGATACCGACTGGGAACGGGAACAGCAACAGCCCAATCAACCGCCTCGGGAAGAAGATGTACCGACGGCCCAGTTAGATGATATTCGTCGCCGCTTAGAGGGGTTGTTGTGAAGGAGTTCGGACCATTGGAGAGTCGCGGCCATTTGTTGACGGAACAGAGTAACCCCAATTCTGAGGCGTTGGATCGCTTGAGTGCTTTGGAGTTGGTGGATTTGTTTGTTCGGGAAGATGCCCGTGTTTTCGAGGCGATTACGGCGTCTCGGGAGGCGATCGCCCAAGCCATCGATCGCACGGCGGAGGCTCTGGCCCAAGGGGGGCGCTTATTGTACGTTGGGGCAGGCACGAGCGGGCGTTTAGGGGTACTTGACGCGGCAGAATGTCCGCCCACCTTCTGCACTCCTCCGGAGCTGGTACAGGGCGTTTTAGCGGGGGGTGAGGCGGCTCTGGTTCGCAGTTCTGAAGCCCTAGAGGATCGCGCTGAAGATGGGGCGTTGGCGATGAGGGAACGGGAGGTTACAGATAAGGATGTGGTGGTGGGGATTTCCGCCGGGGGAACAACGCCCTATGTGCAAGGGGCGATCGCCGAGGCCCGCCAGCAAGGGGCCACCACGGTCTTTATGGCCTGTGTTCCCGTTCGCCAAGTTCCCAGTCAGGCGGATCTCGATATTCGCCTCTTGGTGGGGCCAGAGGTGTTAGCGGGTTCGACTCGCTTGAAGGCGGGTACGGTGACGAAGTTAGTGCTGAATATCCTTTCGACCAGTGTCATGGTGAAATTGGGGAAAGTCTATGGGAATCGCATGGTGGATGTGTCGGTGACGAATCAGAAGTTACGCGATCGCGCGATTCGTACCCTTGTGGATTTAACGGAGTTATCCCGGCCCGAGGCGGAGTCGTTATTGGACCGCTGTGACCAACGGGTTAAACTGGCGTTGTTGGTGCATTGGTCGGGTTTAAGTGTGATTGAGGGACGATCGCGCTTAGAGGCGGCTGGTGGACATCTCCGGCGAGCGTTAGAGGCCGGGTAGGGGCAATTGTTCGCCCCTAGTCAGGATCAATCCCATTCCCAGTTCCGGTGTTCCCGATTCTCTAACGATTCTGGGCTTCTAACTCTCGCACCGAATCAA
The DNA here is from genome assembly GCF_046483825.1 of Sodalinema sp. Lineage (NCBI taxonomy): Bacteria > Bacillati > Cyanobacteriota > Cyanophyceae > Oscillatoriales > Oscillatoriaceae > Sodalinema > Sodalinema sp. The sequence goes on along the minus strand of NZ_JAWOCL010000005.1, from coordinate 4,066 downwards.
TCAGCGATCGCACCTCCTCGGTTCCCTCCGACTTCTCAAAACTCAGGGGAAACTTGCCACAAACCAACATCCGTAACCCCAGAGGCGCTAAACTCAACAAACCGCGCAAATCCCGGAAGTAATTGCCCACCACTTGCACGCCAAACTTACGTTCATCTACCCAGCCTCCATCACGAACCAACTCCACGAGCGTTTTGCGGTGACGTACGGCCCGACTGGCGTTCCCATCGCGGCGGGAGAGAATCGCTTGTTTGACTTCACCAATGCGATCGAGGGGGGCGACCTCCATCGGGCAGACTGAATTACAGTAATAACAGCGGGTACAGCCCCAAACCCCATCGGTTCCCTGTTCATATTGAGCGATGCGGGTTTCAGTGCGATCGTCGCGGCTATCATCCACCATCCGCTGGGCTTTCGCTAGGGCGTGGGGACCAACGAAATCGGGGTTCACCTCCACGGCGTTACATTCGGAGTAACAGGCCCCGCACAGGATACAGTTGCCACTATGACTCAGTTTTTCCCGTTCCTGGGGGGATTGGGAAAACTCCCGTTCGGGAATCTGACGGGCCTGGGTACTCACATAGGGATCGACGGCATCGAGGTTATCCCAGAATTTCCGCATATCCACCACTAAATCCTTAATCACCGGCATATTGCCCATTGGGGCAATGGTCATTGGTGGGATCTCCTCATCGGATAGCCCGTGAATCTGCCGCAGCCGGGCTAATTCCGCACCGACGTTTTCTTTACAGGCGAGAGTCGACCGGCCGTTAATTCGCATCGAACAACTGCCGCAGATGGTGTTACGGCAGTTTTTACGATAGCCGAGGGTGCCATCTTGTTCCCATTTGATGCGATCGAGACAGGTGAGAATGGTCTCACTCGGGTCAACATGGAGTTGATAGGTTTCCAAGCGGGGGGCGTTGTCGCGGCTTTGACGCAGGATTTGAAAAGTAACGTGCATGGTTAAGGTCAGTTGAGGGGATGATCCTCCACTTATTGTAGGGACTTTGGGAGCCTTAGTCTGGTTGCAAATTCAACAAATCTCCGGGTTGATAACTGCGGCTAACCCGGCCGGCCCCTCGCAGAATGCGTCGATAGTTGCGACTGACTTGGCCGCCCCCTTCCCGGAGACGATCAATCGCAATGCCATTATGACCGAGTTCTCGACCGGAACTATGGATATACTGGTCATCTCCGAGATATAACCCCACATGGGTGGCTTTGAGAGGAGTGCCAAAAAAGACCAAATCTCCCGGCTGCATGACATCGGTGGCAATGGGGAGGGTGAAGGCTTCTTGCTGATAGGCATCTCGGGGAAGCCACACGCCTACGGACGCAAACGCCGCTTGCATCAGCCCCGAACAGTCATAATTGGGGCCAAGGGTTCCCCCCCAGAGGTAATAGTCGGACTCAGCCATCGCCTGATGGGTAAATTCAATGACCTGGGGGATGACATCGCGAATTTCCATTTCTGAGAAACGCACGGGCATATAGGGCGTGGTGGGTTCGAGTTGGGCTACCGCTTCGGAGGTTAGCCAACCGGGATAGTCATCTTCACACAGGCGCACCCGCACCGCCCCCTTGTCGCCCAGGGGCAGTGATACAATTCGCAGATGTCGCCCTGTTGCGGCCTGGGTTGCCAGGCGATCGCATTGGGGGGAATCATAAAGATTGAGCGGGGCTAAACTACGATATTCCCCGGATTCAGGCAACTCGATCGCTCCTGTAGGCATTAGTGAACTCCACCATGACGTTTTTCAGAAAAGACGAACAACTCGAACAAGTCGGCGATCGCATTTTAGAGGCAATTTGGCAGGCCTTTCCCCAACTCCCCAAAAACCAACTCGCCCTCACCTGGATTCCCTATGACCCTCCCATTGCGGTCAACACCGGGGGTGCCCTCAGTTCCGATGAATTTTGGAAGTATCAACCCCGAGGGGTCCACTATCGGGGGGTTGAACGGATTTATCCGGCCAGTGTCGTCAAGTTATTCTACCTGGTGGCCGTTTACGAATGGCTAGAGACCGGCATGATTGAACCCTCGCCGGAACTGGAACGGGCGATTCGCGATAGCATTGTCGACTCCAGCAACGATGCCACCAGCCTTGTGGTCGATGTCCTCACCGGCACCACCAGCGGTCCAGAATTACCCCCTGGCCCCTTTGAAACCTGGAAAATGCAACGCAACATCGTTAACCGCTATTTCCAATCTCTAGGCTGGGAAGAGTTGGCGACGATTAATGTCAATCATAAAACCTGGTGTGATGGGGCCTATGGTCGGGAACGGGCCTTTCTTGGGACGATGATGGACAACCGCAATATGCTCACAACCAATGCCACGGCCCGCTTACTCCATAGTATTGTCGGTGGGGTCGCGGTATCGTCGCAGCAGTCCCAGCACATGATGGCCTTGATGAAACGCAACCTAGACCCGGCGGCCCTGGCGGCTGATCCTGAAAACCAGGTGACGGGCTTTCTCGGCGATGGTTTACCCCGAGAGACCGGGGTCTGGTCGAAGGCAGGGTTAACCAGTCAGGTGCGCCATGATGCGGCGTATATTGAACTTACGGACGCGAATCCCTATCTGCTGGTGGTCTTTACTGAGGGACCCGATCAAAGTCGCAATGAAACCCTGTTACCCTTTATTTCTGGACAGGTGGCCCAGGCCATGCGAGAGTTATCTGGGAGCTAGGGAAAAAGTTTTCTCAAATCTCTTGCAATGACGAACAGATATGTTATGATGCTTATCTGTTACACCTGGAGAGGTGGCTGAGTGGTCGAAAGCGGCAGATTGCTAATCTGTTGTACGGTGAACTCCGTACCGAGGGTTCGAATCCCTCCCTCTCCGTTCTCGTTGGACTGATGTTTCGGTTCTCAAATTCCCCAGATAGACTCTCTCAGGCGTGCCGTTTAGGTGCGCCTTTGTTGTTGGGGGAAGGCAAGAGGCAAGAGGCATAACCCACCCCAAACCCCTCCCAAGAGGGGATGGCAAGAGGCAAGAGGCAAGCTAGCGCAATCGAGGTTAGGGTGCGTTCCGGCATCAATCAAAGTTAGACTTGGACTGCTCGGTTAAAACTTGCCGGAACGCACCCCTTTGGCTAGAAGCGGTTGGATTCCGGGGCGTTGTTACCGACTCCTGTGCCGCCTTGGGGGGCGAGGAAGTTGTTATCGTCGGCTTGGTTTTGATAGATACATTGGACTTTGGGATCGTTGTTGATATCTCCCATAAAGCCAAAGGTGTTGAGGCGGTTGCGACAATTGCGAACTTCGTTGGATGAAACGACGTTCATGCGTTCTAAGACTGACCAGTTGGTGTTGCGGATGACACAGCCGGGGTGCATACTGGGCTGGGACACATAGACGTTAAACGGGTTCATGGTGATGTAGGCGTAGCTTTCAACCACCATGGCACTGGCTCCATATTGAACGCAGAGTTCGGGGTTGGCAACGCTGCGATCGAGAAATTCACGGGAGGCGACGTTTTGGGCGTTGACGTTGGTGGTTGAACTAAAGGCGATTCCAATACCCACCCCCAGGATGAAGACACCACCGATGATGGCCAGGAGGGTGTAATTTAGGGCGGATTTGGCTTTGCTACTGGGTCTGCTGCTACGCTTCATAATGGGGAAAAAACGGGATAATGGGGAAAAAACGGGTCGTTAGACAGAGTCGCGGAGAGTCGCGGTCGGATTATCGAAATCATAGCTGACCGGCGGGAACTTAGACCCCCTTGCGATCGGTCAACTGTCTCTAGTTTAACTTCTGGGGAGTTTGAGGGGCGATAAGTCCCGCGCTGTACCAGAATGGTCAGCGTCGGGATACATGGACTCCTCAAGTCAATTGAAGGGGTCGATGCCCTGAAAATTGACAATCCCACTGATTGTCATGCTATAATATTATCGCCAATTATTTTCACGGTAATGCTGAGAGCGACCAAGTACAGAATCTACCCGACCACTGAGCAACGGCAACACCTTGCCCAGAGTTTTGGTTGCTGTAGATTCGCATGGAACTACGCTCTTAACCTTACCAATGAAACCTATAAGACGACAGGGAAGGGGTT
>NZ_JAWOCL010000003.1:0-5589 GCF_046483825.1 Sodalinema sp. | reverse complement strand
TTAAAGCGCAAGTTAACCAACTCCCCATCTCAAAAACAGTTATTGCTCTGGTATCATCTATTTGCCTGTGAAACTCATCGTGATGTGATTGCTACAGCGTTGGGAGTGTTAGGGGGAGAACTGGAAGATAAACGAACTGAACAGTCGCGGGCCATCGTCCAAGAAATGATGCCCAGAATGGTTGTCTAACTCAGCCCGAGCGTTCGGGCAAGTTTGAATCGATGGGTCGAAACCTAACCCGAATTGATGCCGGAACACAGCTTCCCCCTCCTCCCAGTTCCGGTGTTCCGGTGTTCCCTACTTCCCAATTGCCCAATTCACCTGACGCAAAATCCCCCGCAACATGGCGACTTCCTGGGATGAGGGATGGGCGCGATTGTGGAGACGGCGGAACTTCTCCATACGGGCGTTGGCGGTGTGGGGATAGAGATATCCTACCTTCAGCAACAGGTCTTGCAAATCCTCATAATAGGCTTCCATGGCCTCAATGGGCGCCTCCCCCTCCTCCGGTGGCCTCTCACTTAATTCCTGATGTTCCAATGACCCTGGTTCCCCAGCCAAGTTATACAGTTCATAGGCACAAATCGCCACGGATTGCGCCAAATTCAATGACGCATAACTCGCCGTCGAGGGAATCCGCGCGAAGCGTTGGGCCAGATTCAATTCCTCGTTACTCAAACCCCGGTCTTCCCGCCCAAACACTAAGGCGGACGGAGTCCCCAACAGCCAGGGTAAGACTTTCCGGGGATGTTCCAAGTCCGTGGGTAAACTGCGGTTTCGCGCCGTCGTGGCCACCACCCGCTGACAGCCTTGTAAGGCCTCAGCTAAACTAGACAGATGAACGGCCCCCTCTAAAATCTCCTGGGCATGAACGGCCATCTGTCGCGCTTCATCACAGAGCGGGTCACATTGGGGATTGACCAGCAACAAACGGCTCAACCCCAAATTTGCCATAATCCGGGCAACAGACCCCACGTTCAACGGGCCAGCGGGTTCTACGAGAACAATTGAGATGGGGGAGAGGGCGGTGGCAGTCATGGCACAGGGACGAGGGGGTCAGTAGAAGGTTAACCAGAGGGTTAAACAGAACGTATCGACGGCGATGGGACGAAAACATACAAAGTCCAACTTACCGCAAAAGGTCTGTGCTGTTTGTGGTCGTCCCTTTGAGTGGCGCAAGAAATGGGCCAATTGCTGGGATGAGGTGAAATACTGTTCTGAACGCTGTCGGCGACGCCGCTAGAGACGTTGCGCCCCTCTCCGTTGAGCCTGGCCCCTAGAAGAATCTGGAAAATCCCTGTATAATCCCCTTGCGATGGAGTCCCCCCAACTCAGACATCGCCAGTCAACCTCAATCGATTGTCTGAATCTGTCCAAATCTGTCTTTATTTGTCCCAATTATCTGTCTTATGTCCAATACCTACCGCGTCACCCTACATCACCAAGGCGAAACCCACACCATCGAGGTTCCTGAGTCGGAAACTATCCTCAAAGTCGCTCATGACCAAAATATTGAGCTGCCCAGTTCCTGTTATGCGGGAGTTTGTACCACCTGTGCGGCTAAAATCCTAGAAGGCGAAGTGTCTCAAGATGAGGGAATGGGCGTCAGTCCGGAACTGCAAGCCGAAGGCTATGCGCTTCTGTGTGTCTCTTATCCTAAATCGGATTTGGTGATTGAGACGGAGAAGGAAAACGAGGTCTACCAACAGCAGTTTGGTCAAGGGTAATCAGACCCCTATCTTGTGGCATATTTTTGCCATTTTGTCAAGTCTTTACGGTAAATTCGTTATGACGACCCATTTTATCAGTGCCGAGTTTGATGCCAACGAGTCGCCGCAACAACTCCAGCGGGAGATTGAGGCGGAGTTAGAGAAACGCGGTGACCCCCTCCGCTGGGCGGTGACGGACGCGAACCCGGACACGGGCAAGGTTCAAGTTGAGGCGGTAGTCACCCGCCAGGATTAACAGGGATTGCCCGAAGCACCCCACCCCGCAGGGCGAACAGCCGTTCGCCCCTACGTCTTTTCTATTGCCTGTTCCCCGTTCCCTGGTCCCTTCCCCCCCTGTTCCCTTCCCCCATGTACACCGCTGTTCTGATTATCCCAACCGGTATTGGCGCGAGTATTGGGGGCTATGCGGGGGATGGGATTGCGGTGGTTCGGGCCTTGTCTGGGGTCTGCGATCGCCTCATCACCCATCCCAACGTCCTCAATGCGGCCCAACTCTATTGGTCTGACCCCAATATCTTCTATGTGGAAGGATTGGGGTTAGATCGTTTTGCGGCGGGAATCTGGGGGTTGCGGCCGGTGGTGCAAAATCGGGTAGGCTTACTTCTCGATGCGGGAATTGAACCGGAGTTGCGCCTACGTCATCTGCAAGCGGCGGATGCGATGCGCGGGAGTTTGGGACTGTCGCTGACGGACTATGTGGTCACCGATGCGCCCCTGGGGGTGCAACTGAAGCTGGCCGCCTCGGGGGCCAGTTGGGGAACGTTGGACAATCCAGGGAGCCTGCTCAGGGGCGCTAAACGGCTAATTGAGGGGGCTGGGGCCGAGGCGATCGCCGTGGTAGCCCGCTTCCCCGACGAATCCCCAGAACAGCTCCAAGACTATCGTAGTGGGGCCGGCGTAGATGCGATCGCCGGCGCCGAAGCCGTTATCAGCCATCTCATCGTGCGCGAGTTCGGCATCCCAGCGGCCCACGCCCCGGCCCTATCCCCCCTTCCCCCAGATCCCCATCTCTCTCCCCGGGCCGCCGCCGAGGAGTTGGGCTATACGTTTCTTCCCTGTGTCTTAATGGGCCTCAGTCGCGCCCCCCAATTTGTCACGACGGGGGATTGCGGCCCCCAGGATCTGCGATCGCCCGATGTGGATGTGGTCATTGTTCCCGAGGGGGCCTGTGGGGGCAGTGCTATCCTAAGTTGGAGTCAGGGGGCGACTCAGGTGATTACCGTACGAGATAACCAAACCCAGATGCGTTGTCCCGCCGCCCGTTTAGGGATTGAGGCCCTATCCGTGCAATCCTACCTCGAAGCGATCGGCGCGATCGCCGCCCACCGCAGCGGTATCGATCCCAACGCCCTACGTCCCCATATTGCGCCCCTCACGCATCTGTAAACCCTCCTGACAGAAGTTATCGTGAACGATTCCCCCTCTCCAGATTTTGAACCGTTAACCCGCCCGCAAATCCTAGTCGCCATGGGAGTCACGGCGGTTGTCTTGATGATTGTGGCCAAACTCTGGCTACGGTTTGGAAGCGTCCAACTGTTACCCCTCTATTGGAACCCGCAACAAGCCGCTTGGGGCGTCGGATTAAGTTTAGGAATTACCCTAGCCAGTTCACTTCTCTATCGCATCTGGGGCGCCTATCGAGAAAGCGCCCAATTCTATCTCAACCTCGCCATTTCTCCCTTAGCTTGGTTCGATTTAGTCTGGTTAGGCCTACTTCCGGGAATGAGTGAAGAATTGCTCTTTAGAGGGGTGATGTTGCCGGCGATCGGTTTAAATCCCCTCGGCTTAGTTCTTTCTAGTGTCTTATTTGGGATTCTCCACATCAGTGGCCGCAATCAATGGGCCTACACCACCTGGGCCACCATTGTTGGCCTATTTTTGGGCTTAAGTGCCATCCTCACCGGTAATTTACTGGTTCCCATTGTTGCTCATGTTATCACCAATTGGCTCTCAGGTTTCATGTGGAAATGGCATTATGTGAATCATCAAACGTGAGGTCAATCTGAAGTGATGCTCACATCATTTTGCATCAAAAATTTAGGTCCAATCGACTCTCTCAACTGTTCCAACCTGGGACAAATCAATCTAATAATTGGAGGGAATGGGACGGGAAAAACCTTACTTCTCAAAGCATTATACATCACCCTAAAGAGTCTAGAAATGTATCGGCGGGGGAATGAACCAAAATCCCTTGCCCAATTGCTTTCTGAAAAACTCTATTGGACGTTTCAAGTAAGTGAAATTGGGGATTTGGTCACCAAAGGCGTTCCGTCTCCCTTATCCCTAGAACTTTCCCTGGGAGGCGATACCCGAGAGGAAACTATCCAGTACCAGTTTAGCAAAAACACAAGTAAAACAATCCAAACTGTCACCAGTGATGTTTCACCTCGGTCGAGTAATTCAATTTTTATCCCCCCCAAAGAAGTCTTGTCAATTTACAATTTGATTTTAGAATCCCGGGAAAGAGACCGTAGCTTTGGCTTCGATGATACCTACTTAGATTTAGTGAAAGCCTTACAAACCCCTCCAACTAGAGGCAGGAATTATGCACAATTTTCCAGTTCTCGAAGAAGTTTGAGTGATATGATAGGTGGTAAAATAACCTATGATACGCAAATAAAATCTTGGCAATTTAAACAAGGTCACAAAAAAATACCGATTGGTGTGACAGCAGAAGGTATCAAGAAAATATCGATTTTAGATACCTTATTAGGAAATCGTTACCTTGATACAGATTCAGTCATTTTTATTGATGAACCGGAATCTGCACTTCATCCAGGGGCCATTTCCCAGCTATTAGAAATCATGGTCACGTTATCTGAAGCTGGACTTCAGTTTTTTCTAGCCAGTCATTCCTACTTTGTGATTAAAAAGCTATCGGTTCTGGCACAAAAAAAGCCCGGAACAACGATTATGATTCTCTCGACTGATGGAGCCGCCTGGGAAATCAGCAATCTCGCCGATGGTTTGCCTAAAAACTCTATAATCGATGAGTCAATTCGTATTTATGAAGAAAAACTGAACCTTGTTTTAGATTGACGTTTCAGGTTGACTTAGGGCGTTGGAATCGTTTTATGTATATCAATGAATCTAACATGAGGTTTGGTCCGTTTTCCGAATCGGACTGCTTTCGTATTGAAGAGAGTCAAACTTATCAAGAGATTCGCCAAGGAGTCAAAATAGCCGAATTCGCCTTAATTCGTCCAAAATCTGACTCAAATCCGGTTAGTCTTTGGATTGTTGAAGCAAAATCAAGTAGTCCCCGTCCGAACACACAACCAAATTTTAGGGAGTTTATTGAGGAAATTCAGGTTAAGCTCACAAATACATTAAATCTAACCCTCGCGACTTGCTTGAAGCGTCACAAAACTTGGCAGGAATTGCCAGAATCATTTCAAAAATTAGATTGGACAAATATTCGTTTTGTTTTAATTTTGGTCATTCAAGGTCATGACGAAGCTTGGCTTCCGGAGTTAAAAGATGCTCTAAAATATGCGTTACAGTCAACTCGACAAATTTGGGGAGGTTCCGTGAAATCTGAAGTCTTGGTTTTAACTTCTGGGGAGTTTGAGGGGCGATAAGTCCCGCGCTGTACCAGAATGGTCAGCCTCGGGATACATGGACTCCTCAAGTCAATTGAAGGGGTCGATGCCCTGAAAATTGACAAACCCACTGATTGTCATGCTATAATATTATCGCCAATTATTTTCACGGTAATGCTGAGAGCGACCAAGTACAGAATCTACCCGACCACTGAGCAACGGCAACACCTTGCCCAGAGTTTTGGTTGCTGTAGATTCGCATGGAACTACGCTCTTAACCTTACCAATGAAACCTATAAGACGACAGGGAAGGGGTT
>NZ_JAWOCL010000250.1:0-11192 GCF_046483825.1 Sodalinema sp. | reverse complement strand
ATGTGTCATGGGATGAAGGACTGGGACATCGAGCTGATGAGATCATGCTTTCAGTGGAGTCCTGGAGCCTCGGAAATCGAGAGGCTGCGTGGGCATGGCTCCAGAGCCAGAATCTTGAGTTTGCCTAACCTAAATAGAAATGGAACCCAAACCCAAATCATTGACCTTAGGGGAATTACTTGATCAAGGGGATTAACATCCTTGAATTAGGATTAAGTACCGTAGGGCATACGGAAACTCACGCCTCTGGAGATATCGACCTCTGCCTTGGTGGGGAAACTCCTCAAAGTAAGTCGAGTCGTGGAAAGAGGAAATCTCATCAGTGATGGTGGGAATCCCACGCTATATTCTTTGAATTAGCGTGGGAGGATGTCAATGACTGCTGGGTCCACCACGGCCATCTCAGGAGTCAGCCGTTTGTGCCAGAGTCGGGTGGTTAGCTGAACCAAGTCGCTAGAAAAAGAGGTCTTCCATGAAAAACGCGAAAGAGTCGAAAACCCCCAAGGGTTGGTGGCGTCCCATGGCCATCGCCGCCACAGTCGTCTTAGGAACCGGCGCGATCGCTTATGGTTGGTTACGGCTGCGTCCGAGTCCCTTAAGCTCCCCCCAGGAGGGCGCTGAGGCGGTTCCCGCTGAGGCGATCATGGCCCTCTACATCGAGATGGATGCGTCTGTTTGGGGACAATTAGAACGCTTTGGGACTCCCGAAGCCCAAGCCTCGGTCGAAACGCTGATTGCTGAGTTTCAGCAAGATCTCGCCCAAGATACCCAATTGGACTTTAATCGTGATCTCAAACCTTGGATTGGCAATGTTATGTTAGCCCTCGTTCCCAATACAGAGGGCGATCGCCAACGCCTGCTGGCCATCGTCGGGATTCGAGATAAAATCCAGGCCCTGGCCTTCGCCAACCGCGTCAAAGGGTCTCAGGACAAGGAATTACAGGAAGAAACCTATCGCAATACCACCATTTCAACGGTGACCATGGCCCCCCAATCTGGGAAGGAGTCAACAGAACCCGAGTCCTATAGCATCGCTGTGTTGGGGGATTATCTAGCCGTGGGCGATCGGCCCGATGTGGTCAAAGCGGCGATCGATACAGCTAAAGATAACACCTCCTTTGCCCGTGAAGGTCAGATGCGAGATCTGTTGCGATCGCAGCCCGTCGAGACCCCACTCCTACAAGCCTATATTGCCAATCTCGCCGACTTACAAGAACTCGATGGGTCTGAATCTCCACCGGCCGAGTTCGCCGAAACCACCCCAGGGGCGATCGTCGCCGGAATTGGCGTTACCGAGATCGGACTCCATCTGCGAACCCTGCTGAGTGTTCCTGAGGAGTCCTCCCTCAACACCCCCATTCAACCTCTGGCCAACTCTCGGATCGATCGCTTCCCAGACAATACCCTGGCCCTAATCGAAGGAAGTCACCTCGATCAAACCTGGACCCAATGGACCGAATGGGTTGAACAAACCCCAGAAGGAAACGCACTCTTGGCTCAACTACGGGCGGGAGTCGCCCAATTTGGGATTGATATCGATCGCGAAATCTTTGCGCCTCTCGATGGAACCTTTAGTCTGGGGGTGATTCCCGTCGCTGGAGGTCGTCCCGGCCTCTCGTCTACCCTAGGCGTGGGGGCGATGGCCTTTATCGAGAGCAGCGATCGCACCACCCTCGATGCCAGCCTAGACAAGCTGGGAACCCTGGCCCAAGAGGGGTTTGGACTGCCCATCGGCATTGAGTCAACCACCCTAGAGAACGTGTCAATTACCCAATGGACCTTGTCCATGTTTGGCGTAGCCGGGGAAACACTCCTCGGCTATGGTTGGCCCGAAGCCAATCTCTTGGCCCTGGGGATAACACGGCCCATGGTGGAATTGGCCCTGACACCGCCAACAAACAACCTCGCTCAAAATTCCACCTTTACTCAGATCGAGGAACGCTTCCCACCCTCCTATGGCGGCCGGATGTTTGCGAATGTTGAAGCCATCCGCAATTCCTTGGATTTGGTCACCTTGCAAACCCAGGAAGTCCTCACCCCTGAGGCGGTGATTCTCTTGGAAACCATCCAAGGGGTGGGGATGGCGGCCTCTCCTGCTGAGGAGGGGGTCTCGGCTCTCGATATCCATATTCCCTTGGTTTTGGCCGAGTAACCCCGATTGAGCGCTCGTTGCTCGGTGAACCCAAGCGCTAGAATGGGGAGGAGTCGAGAGCGGCTCAGTTGTCACTCCCAGGTTGTAGTATGCAGGTTCGTCTGAATGCGGTCTCAATTTTGATTGCCCTGGCCCTGGCGGGGTTGTGGGTGTTGCTGTTGGCTAAACCGACGGCCCTGGGCTGAGCGGAGAAATCACCTCATTCGGGTGAACGGACAACGGGCGCTACAATCGGCGGTACAATCGGGAGGTAATCTTTGTCAAGTTAAACGAACGTACAATCGATGTATCGCCCCAGTCGAACTGGGGGATAGGTGAGGGAGGGACCCGATGGTGGATGAGTTAAGAACAGCCTTAGAATTGGCAACCGAGGAAGAACTGCATGGGTTAACCCAGTTGTTGTTTCGCCCTCGCTTTAATCCCCTGGATTATATGAAGCCTGTTGATCCCTTGGAATTGCAAAGTCGCGATCGCCAAGGTTGGATTGATGCGATCGAAGACCGCTTTCGTTTCCTAGCTGCCGATGGACTGACGGTGTTACGGGGGCAAAGTCATGAGATCTCCTACCGCAGAGTGTTGATTCAGGTCTGTCACTATCTGCGGATTCCCTATTCTAAATCTCTCTCTACAACGGATTTGGAAGCGGAGATTTTTCTGCATTTGATGGGACGGGCCTGGGATAAACTCCCGCAAGCTGAACAAGCGGCCTTGATGGTTCGGGTTCAGAAATCATTGGCTAAAACCGATTTCGCGCAACCGTTACCCCTTCATGTGCAACGGGATCCCGTGGGTTGGCTGTTGAAGGGGGGCAGTGCGATCGCCGTGAATTCGGTCTTACGTCCCCTGTTACTCAATCAACTGGCGCGACAGTTCGCCATTGAGTTTGCCCGCCATCAGTTGGCGAAGGAAACCCTCAAGGGAGGGGCCGCCGCTGCGGCTAAGTTAAAGGGCTATGTGGGGGTTCAGATGGCTCGTCGGGGTATGGCGACGGCCACGGCCCGCTATACGGCGACTCGTTCGGTCTTTGCGTTTGTGGGGCCGGCGTTATGGGCCTGGTTTTTTGCCGATATCTGTTGGCGTGCGGTGGCGACGAATTATGCCCGCATCATTCCCACGGTGTTTGCGTTGGCCCAAATCCGCCTGACGCGATCGCCAACCTACGAATTTGCCTACGGTTAGGGGCTTAAAGGGGCTTAGGGAGCCGGATCTCCGGCATGATAGGAACTCCGCACCAGAGGACCCGATCGCACCTGAGAAAAGCCGAGATCTCGCGCGATGTCTCCGAGGCGATCGAAATCCTCAGGATGCCAGTAATGGCGCACGGGGAGATGATCCAGGGAGGGACGCATATATTGTCCCAGGGTGAGGCGATCGCAGCCAACGGCCCGCAAGTCCTTCATGGCCTGGATAATTTCCGCCTCGGTTTCCCCATGGCCTAACATCAAACCGGATTTCGTGGGCAGATTGGGATTGAGACGTTTGACATGACGCAAGACCTTGAGGGAGCGATCGTATTTCGCGCCGCGACGTACTGGCCCCTGAAGGCGACGCACGGTTTCGAGGTTGTGGTTGAAACAGGCCGGTTTCGCTGCAACAACCTGTTCAATGCGTTGCTGTTGTAGCTGTTCCGGGGAAGTTCCCGCCTCCCGGCCACCCCAAAAGTCCGAGGTGAGGACCTCGATTTGAGTCTCGGGGGAGCGATCGCGAATCGCCAGCATCGTCTGAACAAACCCACCCGCACCCCCATCGGCTAAGTCATCTCGGGCCACAGCCGTTAACACCACATAACGCAATTGCAATTGTTCAACGGCGGTGGCTACCTGCTGCGGTTCCTCCGGGTCGAGGGGCATGGGCGCATGACCACTATCGACTTGACAAAAACCACAAGATCGGGTACAGGTCGGCCCCATTAACAAAAAGGTGGCCGTTCCTTGGGCGTAACATTCGCCCCGATTGGGACAGCGACCCTCTTCGCAGATGGTGTGAATCTGTCGCTGTTTAATAATTCGCTGCACTCTGGAGATCTCACTGGCCTGGCCCAGGGGACGACGCAGCCAGGGGGGAAGTGTCGCCAGTTCGGCGCGCCGTTGCGCCCGGCGGTCTCGATCGCTCATGATAGATATAGATAAGGATAATACTCGCGGGACAGGTGCAGGATGACCCAGCCGCGCGATCGCGGGTCGGTCCTGTTTCGACTATGTTACATCGACCGGAGGTTTGCCCTAGCTGATAGACTATATCCGGTGGGGTACACTAGATAGCATCTATCCCTCAGCCTATCCCTTCGCGCACCGCTCAAGGAGTCAGTCGTGGCAAGTCACAAAATTTTGGTCATTGATGACAGCCGTGTCATCCAGAAAACTGTTAAAAGTATGTTGCCTCCGGGGAACTTCGATGTGGTCGAAGCCAAGGATGGTGAAGAAGGTTTGAATAAGATTCACTCCGATAAGCCCAGTCTGATTATGTTGGATTTCCTGCTTCCCAAACGAAGCGGCTGGGAGGTCTTTCAGGAAATTCAGGCCGACGCGAATCTACGTAAAATTCCCCTGTTGGTGATGTCGGGACGCAAGGAAGAGGTCACCGAGAAGATTTCTGAGCCGTTTGAGTTCTTTGAGTTTATCGAGAAACCGTTTGAGAAGAAACAGCTTCTCGGGGCCATTAAGTCGGCGATGGCCAAGTCCAAAAAATCTCGTGGCCCCGCCGCAGCGGCTCCAGCCGCCGCAGCGGCTCCAGCGGCGGCTTCGGCTGGCGGTGGCGAGGATGTGGCGGCTCTGCACGCTAAGGTGGCCCGGTTAGAGAAGGAAGTGGCTGGCTTGAAAAAACAAGTCTCGCAGATTCTCGCGTTTATCAAGCAGAAGTTGAAATAGTCTCGGGTTGACCGCCGCTTGGGGGCGATCGATTCTCTTCACGGTCAGCTCACATCGGCGGCCGGCTTCACCACGTCGGTCTTGGCCGGGATTGATAACTAGATTGACAAAAATTGATAGCCAAGTGTTTAAGTCTGTGCTACACTATCGTGTGTTAGGATGGTTAGCCCATCTAACAGTTAACACCGGGATGTAGCGCAGCTTGGTAGCGCACTTCGTTCGGGACGAAGGGGCCGCTGGTTCGAATCCAGTCATCCCGATTGTTGGGAAAAGGTCGTCTGGGTACGGCTTTTTCTCACCCATTCAGACAAATTCAGTCGTAATCTTCGTCAGCTAGGTGGATTGTTCCCAAGTTTGGGAACCCTAGCGTTAGTGACTCGTCGCGTTGGCTATCTTGGATGGCCGATCGAGGCGGTTGCGGGGGGTGAGTTCACTCTTCCCCGAGGTGGTCATCCCTTGGACGTTGGCTAATCCTCGAGTCCCTGACTCCGCAAAGTTGCCTAGGAAATCAGAGTCATCACGTGAGTCTTCCGTGGGACTACTGATGTTAGGAAATCATCTAAAGATTGTTGGAAAAACTGACGTTTTTTCCAGATATCTGAGAGGATGTAGAGATTCCTAATCTGGAAAAAGGTCGGTTGGGGATCACGGTTAAGGGCGATCGCACCTCAGAGATAACACGGACTTATGGTTAGTGGGGATCGCCCGAATCAGGCGGACTTTGCCGGATTGACGAGAGAATCAGGCGATCGCAGTCCAGAGCGATCAAGATCACAACGAAAGGGTTATATCGATCGCAGAGCGGCCCTCAAATATAGTGCATAGTAAGAATGTCCCGAAGACGGACTCAATTTAAAATCATGAAATTTAACAAACTCGCAAAACTCA
The DNA here is from genome assembly GCF_046483825.1 of Sodalinema sp. Lineage (NCBI taxonomy): Bacteria > Bacillati > Cyanobacteriota > Cyanophyceae > Oscillatoriales > Oscillatoriaceae > Sodalinema > Sodalinema sp. Next base: position 5,285 of record NZ_JAWOCL010000250.1, on the reverse strand, counting down.
TTCGCTTTTTACAGGACGATTTATCCGTTCCCTCCAACTCCATCGATTTGGCCCTGCGTCACGGCGAAAACGCCCCCAACGCCTTCCCGATGGTCTTATGGCAATATGGCCTAATCAGCCTCGAACAACTCGATCGCATTTTTGACTGGCTCGAAACCGCCTGAGAGACTCCCCGAGTTCCTCAATCGCTTCGTTTAACGGTCAACATCTTGGCAAACCTGGCTCAATCCGTTACCCGTTCGATTTAAAAACCGTTTTAGCACCTAAAAAATGCAATACACCATCGTCAGAAGCCGCCTCAACTGAGGCGGCTTTCTCAATCCGAATCATCACTCCGTAGCGACTCCCAGCCCGAGAATCATCACCACCAGCAGTATAAAGATGGCCCCGTGACTCAGGCCATGGCCCAGCAAAATCGTCCGATCTTGGTCAACCCGGATCTCATAGCGAATCAATCGTTCCGTTTTCGATGAGTTAAAGTGCTCATAAAAAACTTGACTCTCTAAGGAGATGATCTTGAACCGCTGTAACAGATAGAGACATTGACTTTTGATAAAAAAGCTGGCAAAAAAGACAATGATCGTGGCGATCGCCAGTACCGGCTCAATCCCATCGTAGCCGGGACGAGCCACAAACCGCCCCGTAAACAGATATCCCATCACCTGAATCACCCAGGGATGAGTCGCAAAATTATCCACCAGAATAAAAAAGCCAATCCAGCCCAATATAATGCACAGCAGGTCAATCACCAGAGCATATTGGACACTCATGCGGCGACTAATGGCCAAGCGGCGATGAAACACCGTCGATTCGATCGCCACCGACACCAGTAGTAGTAAAATCTGAGAGGCGATCGCCCTCAGCGGTAATACCATCAAGGTTAACAAGCCTCCCCAACCCGTGCCGTCGAGGCCTATGGTACTCTCTTAAAGCTGTTTGTTTGCCCAACAGCTCCTGATTTTTGACCCAAACATCTCCTGTTAATCGATTTTCCTATGAAACTGGTTTGCACCCAAGGGGAACTCAACACCCATCTCTCCCTCACCATTCACGCCGTCCCCTCTCGTCCCACGCATCCGGTTTTAGCCAACGTCCGACTCACCGCCGATGCCGAACAGCAACAAATCCGCCTAACCGCCTTCGATCTCAGCCTAGGGATTCGGACCAGCTTCCCGGCCCAAGTCGAATCAAGTGGAGACGTTGCCCTACCCGCAAAACTACTCAATGACATCGTCTCGCGGCTTCCCGACGGCGAACTCACCCTCGAACAAGACGACGAGAGTTATCAAACCACCCTCACCTCCCTCTCAGGAAACTATACCGTCCAGGGAATGAGTGTCGAGGAATTTCCCGAACTCCCCGCCATTGAAGATGGCAAAGTCATCCAACTCGGCAGTGAATCCCTCCTCGAAGGCTTACGGGGGACCCTCTTTGCCACCAGTTCCGACGAAACCAAACAAGTCTTAACGGGGGTTCACCTCGCCGTTCGGGCCGATGGCATTGAATTTGCCGCCACCGACGGACATCGTCTAGCCGTCGTCGAGGCCCTCAACGATGCCGATGCCCCGGCCATGAACCTCGAAGAGGGCGAAGTCTTTGAAGTCACCGTTCCGGCCCAGGCCCTACGGGAACTCGAACGAACCATCGGCAAACGGGCCGCCGCCACCCCCTTAACCCTCTCGATTGACGAAGGACAGGCGGTGTTTGAAGTCGAAGACCGTCGGCTCACCAGTCGTACCCTAGAAGGGGCTTATCCCGCCTATCGTCAACTGATTCCCCGTGAATTTGAAAATCAAGCCAATCTCGATCGCCGCGCCCTCTTAAGCGCCCTAGAACGCATTGCCGTCATCGCCGATCGCAAGAATAACATTGTCAAGTTTAGCTTTGATAGTGCCGCCGGGCAGGTCACTCTAGGGGTCGATGCGGCGGATGTCGGCAGTGGGAGTGAGTGCTTACCGGCCCAAATTTCCGGGGACAGCCTCGAGATTGCCTTTAACGTCAAGTATGTGATGGAATCGCTGCGAAATCTGCAATCGACAGAGATTCAACTTCAGTTAAATAGCGCCACCTCTCCGGTGATTCTAACCCCCCTCGGCGGCACGAAGATGATCCACCTCGTTATGCCGGTTCAGATTCGCGATTAAGGCAAAAACCCCCCAATCTCGCTAGGATGTTGGGGGGTTCGGTCATCGGGTTGGGGGAAGCGGGTTCTGGACAATCCTTTGGGAACTCACCCGGAAACAGTTTCTAGGAGTTGCCACTGTTCACTCCCAACGACAGCGGCTTTGACGGCCTCGAACATCATCTGACAGTGGTTGTTCACTTGCAGGGGGAGTTCTTCGTTTTTGACCACGAAATTCAGCCGTACTTCCGGTTTATCGTCAATGGGAACATCGATCAGAACATCCACCGTGACCAGTTTAGAAAACGAAACTCGTCCCGGTGTTTCCCGAGCCATAAAATAATCTTCGGTCTGATAGATTGGCTCGAAGTCGCACGCTTGGAGGAGTTCAGGCAGAATCTGCCTAACGTGCTCGACTGGAGCGGCTACAACGAAGATAGCAGTGTAGCGAGCCATAAGAAACAACAGAAGCACGACATTGAGTTTCAGCTTACCACACCCGTAAGCGAAGGGGAGCGTTTCGGGAAAATCAACAACCGGGTGGCGACTGGGCCACCCGGTCTGTTAGGGACGAGTTCCCCCGAGGGGCTAGTCCGGGTTAGACTCAGGATGACTCTTGCGAATCTTCTCGGAGTCGGGACAGTCATCGGCGATGAGCGGTTCAAATCCGGACTTGGGAACGCTGGCCAGTTTCTGGCTGACGGAACCGATGCTGTCGAGACGCACAAGTTCTTCCCAAGCACAGATTTCGTCGTCTTCGTCGGATTCGTAGCGGATGGTTACGAGATCTCCTTCGATGTCGATGATTTGGGCGCGATCAATCCAGCGTTGTTGATCTCGTAGAAAGACACAGACTTCACGACCTTCACAGCAGAATTGATAGAGCTTGCGATGTAGCATTCAAAGTTTGGGAAAGACGTATGCTTCCCCGCCATTCTAACGCGATCGCTCCCCCCACGTCGATGAAATTACCGAGTCTGTTGGAGGCGATCGCCCCCCTCCCCTCCGTAGCCGCCCCAATCCTCGTTAAGATGAAGGGATACCCCTTTGATATCCTCGTTTTGAGACAGATTTATCTTAAATCCAAGACAGATTAAAGAGGACATCCAAAACGCCCGAAACACCGCGTCTAGTGGTATCCACTTTTCGCCGTCTTGATTGTCCTACTTCGATTGTCTGTTACCCCCCTATCTGAGCCATTAGCCTTAGCCATTACCCAATGAGTGCCAACCCTGTGAATGCTTCTGTTTTTGCCGATGAACGCCTGTTGTTTGAACCCGTCTCCCCAGAGGCGAACGCTCTGGAGGTGATTTTTGCCTTTCCCAATACCTACAGTGTCGGCATTACCAGCCTCGGCTATCAGGTGATTTGGGCCAGCTTGGCCATGCGGGAGGATGTCTCAGTCAGTCGCCTCTTTATGGATATCAGCGAACCCCTCCCCGATACAGCCGATTTGTTGGGGTTCTCCCTCTCCTGGGAACTCGATTATGTGAATATCCTTAGTTTGCTCGAATCGTTGCAGATTCCCCGACGCTCTGAGTTTCGCCAAAATAGCCAGCCGCTGGTGTTTGGCGGTGGCCCGGTGTTGACGGCCAATCCTGAACCCTTTGCCGATTTCTTCGATATTATCTTGCTCGGGGATGGGGAAGATCTACTTCCGAATTTCCTCAACGCCTATCAGGAGGTGCGGGGGGCCTCGCGGGAGGAGCAATTACGACGTTTGGCCCAGGTTCCGGGACTCTATGTTCCCAGTTTATATGAGGTGCGTTATCACCGTCGCGATGGGGCGATCGCCTCAATTACCCCCAGCGACGCTGAGATTCCCCCCCAAGTCGAGAAACAAACCTATCGTGGTAATACGCTATCGGCCTCGTCGGTGGTGACGCAACAGGCCGCCTGGGAAAATATCTATATGGTGGAGGTGGTGCGAAGTTGTCCAGAAATGTGCCGCTTTTGTTTAGCCAGTTATCTGACGCTTCCCTTTCGTACGGCGAGTTTGGAAGCCTCTCTGATTCCGGCCATTGAACGGGGTTTAACGGTGAGTCATCGCTTGGGGTTATTGGGGGCCTCGATTACCCAACATCCCGAGTTTGAGGCGGTGTTGGACTATCTCGATCAAGACCGTTACGATGATTTACGGCTGAGTATCGCCTCGGTGCGAACGAATACCGTAACTCCCAAGTTGGCCCGGATTTTGACGAAGCGGGGGACGAAATCGATCACCATTGCAGTGGAAACAGGATCGCAACGGCTGCGACGGGTGATTAATAAGAAGTTGGAGAATGAGGAGATTGTGCAAGCGGCGCAACAGGCCAAGGCGGGCGGTCTGAAAGGGGTTAAACTCTACGGTATGGTGGGCATTCCCGGTGAAACCGATGAGGATGTCAGTGAAACGGTGGCCATGATGACGCAGTTGAAACGAGAGGTTCCGGGGTTACGGCTGACTCTCGGCTGTAGTACCTTTGTCCCTAAGGCCCATACTCCGTTTCAAGGCTATGGGGTGAATCCTCGGGCCAAGAAACGGTTGCAGCGGTTGGAGAAGGCTTTGCGATCGCAGGGAATGGACTTTCGCCCAGAAAGCTATAACTGGTCAGTGATTCAGGCGTTGATTGCGCGGGGCGATCGCCGTCTATCGCACCTGTTAGAGTTAGTACGAGACTATGGTGATACGGTGGGCAGTTATAAGCGAGCCTTCAAAGAGTTACGAGGACAACTTCCGCCGTTAGAGGATTATGTGCATGAGAATTACGACGGCGATCGTATTCTCCCCTGGTCCCATCTGCGCGGCCCCCTCCCCCCCGAAACCCTCGCCAAACACCTCGCCGATGCTCAACACGCCATGAACCTCACCTAATCCTCTTGCTTGTTCCAGTGTTCCCTTCTCCCCCCTGTTCCCTGTTCCCTGTTCCCTATTCCCTATTCCCTGTTCCCTATTCCCTGTTCCCTATTCCCTATTCCCTGTTCCCTGTTCCCTAAAGATCCCCAAACACCTCACGCACCGCCGGATGAACCAATTGATGGTCTCGCACATTGACTCCCGCCGCGATCGCCGCATCCTGTTCAATGGCCCCCGCCCCCGACTCAGCCAACTTCAACACATAGGGGAGGGTACTATGATTCAACGATTGCGTTGCCGTGCGGGGAACAGAACCGGGCATATTGG
>NZ_JAWOCL010000232.1:0-7468 GCF_046483825.1 Sodalinema sp. | reverse complement strand
CGAACCCACCCCTAGCCCCTCCCAGGAGGCGAACCCACCCCTAGCCCCTCCCAGGAGGCGAACCCACCCCTAGCCCCTCCCAGGAGGGGATTTTTTGCCCCTACAGCAACTACAGCAACGGATGTGATCCGCCATAAATTTTCCTTATCACCCTGAACCCAGAAGACCCAGTTTTTTTCGGTTTAATTCAGTTTAAACTGTCCTCTCTTACCCGTTACTCTAAACCTAACTCCCGTTTTAGGAGTTCAATAGACTGGCTGCTGATGTAGTTCTCGAAACAGGTAACTTGGGGGGGGCGAATCAGGTCATCTCGGGCTGATTGGATCGCAGATTTGACCGCTTCAAAGCTGGCGCGATCGCAGATAATCGTCCGCGCACTGCGAACCATTGCATTGAGTTTATAGGTATTCCCCAACTCCGTGGTAATCACCAACAATTCATCACCGCGCAAACTGTGAACAATCACCTCAGCGGCGCGCAACAGCCCGGAACTGATGCTGACGAGTCCTAAACAGCTATCTTTAGCTAAGGCTTTGACGAGTTCAGTTTCCTTGGCGTAATCGTAAATATCAATGGGAATCACCCGCACGGCTTTGGGTGCGGCGACGGATTCGGCTTCTCCGATAAAATAGCGACTGGTGACGACGGTTCCTGAATGGGCTTTGTCAAGAATCTCTGACAACTCCTCCATGGGGACAAGTTGGACGGGAATTTTCAGGGCTTGTTCGAGTTCCTGAGACATCAACTCCCCTACGCCAATATCTTGAAGTGGCGCTGTTACCAAGACTCGGGCGCTACAACGTAAACGCCAGTCAATTTCCCCGAGAAATAACTCTCGCGCTTCATTGAGGGAACAGCCTTTATTGAGGAGTTCGTCGAGACTGCGTTTGATGACTTCGTGGGCTTCGGGATATTGAGCCCAGATGGGGGAACTCAGATGCGTCCCTCCTCCTTCGTGGCCCTGGGCGCGGACATAGATTCCCGAACCGGCTTGGGCCTCGACTAAGCCAATGTCTTCGAGTTGGCGGTAGACTTTACTGATGGTATTGCGGTGTAGGCCCGTCTGCATGGCCAGTTGGCGGGTACTCGGAAGCCGATGTCCGGGGGGAAACTGACGGGAGGCGATCGCAAAGCGAATTTGATTAAAGAGTTGGTTGGACGCGGGAATGTCGCTGTCCGATTGAATATGAAATTTCATAGGTTTTTGCAGAACCTTAACACAAAAATCAGAAGAGTTTAGTAGACATTTTTCATGCCATCTTAGCTTACTCTGCCGCCAATTTCCACCCTGAGAGGGGTCAATTTCACCCCAAGTCAGGTCAATAAGGCGATTTTCAGCAATTCTCTCAACTCATGACGCGATCGTCCTGAGAGATTTTTCTGAGACCTTTCACCTCAGCGATCGGATCGTCATTATTCAGATCTCTCCTGTGACCGCGATTTCGCCTGGACGTCTTGCTCGAGTTCCTGCACCAGTTGTCGCACTTGGAAGCGCTCGATTAGGCGACGATAGTGTTGACAAAACCTGTGCAAGTTCTCATGTTTTTCTGCGATCGCATCAAGTTCTTGTCCCAGACGATTTAAACTTCCTCGCTTCGCCAGATGTAACAGTTGTGCTAAATCCTCGGGTTCGGGAAGTTCCTCGGGGATTCCAGAAGCTTGGAGATTTGTGGCCGGCCCGGTACTTGACTCGATCACGGTCGCCCCATTTTCGCTAACCGGTTGATACTGGTCAATCTGAAGCTCTAAATCGAAGCGAAAACAACTTCCAGATCCCAGTTGCGATTCGACTTCCAGTTCACTTCCCATCCGATGCAGGATTTCTTGAACAATGACTAATCCTAAGCCGGTTCCATCACTGTTGCGCTCGGGGCTACTCACTTGTTCAAAGGGATGAAAAATACGCTCTAAGTCTGATTCTGCAATCCCAATCCCACTGTCGATCACTTCAAATCTAAGGCATACTGTCTGTTGAGAGATGGGTTGAGGAATGGGGGTGGCCTGGGGTTGAGAGATGGCTTGGGAAACGGCATCTTTGGGTTTCTTGTCTAGGGGCGAGTCGAGACGAGAAATATGAAACTCAATTGTACCACCACAATCGGTGAATTTAATGGCATTCCCTAAAAGGTTGATCGTGACTTGTTTTAAGCGTTTATCATCGACCAGGATATAGGCGGGAATTTCGGGAGATGCATTAATTTGTAAATTTAGCCATTTTTCATTGGCTTTAACTTGACATATTTCGACAACAGTGTTAAGCAATTTTGATAAGCTAACAAGTCTTGGGTGGATGGTTAATTCCCCCGATTCAATTTTCGCAAAATCGAGGATATCGTTGATTAAGTTGAGGAGATGGTTGCCACAGTGATAGAGAGAGTTGAGTTGTTTGGTTTCGAGGGGCGTTAACTGTTGGGAGTGCATCAAAATTTGTGCATAGCCAAGAATGCCATTTAAGGGGGTTCGCAATTCATGGCTCATGTTGGCGATAAATTTACTTTTAGCGGCATTGGCGGCATCTGCGGTTTGTTTCGCCTCTTGAAGTTGCGCGGTGCGAGCCGCCACTTTATCTTCTAACGATTCAAAGGAATTATTAAGTTGTTGAGTCATTTCGGCGAAGGATTGCGAGAGTTGACTGATTTCTCGGATTCCTCCCTGGGGAATGGTGCGATCGCGTTTCCCATTAGCAATATCTTGACTAATTCTACTCAGTTGTAACAGAGGACGAGTGAGCCAACGAGCCGTTAGCCAACCGATGATTCCAGCCACAATGAGAGCGATCGCACATAACAGCAAGGTCAGACGCTGATTATCCTCAATTTCTTGCATGAAGTTGGCTTCGGGAATAATCACGACACTCCGCCAACGCACACCATAGTTATCGCGAATTAGCCGAACTTGCAAAAAATAGCCCTGATTCGCTGTCTTGAAATATAAATTTTTCTGCTCTGTAATCTGACTCCAATGTCCAAATTCTTCCTCTAAGTACTGAGCCGATTGAGCAATGACAGAATGATGACTATGACGAGCATAAGGCCGCTCAATCTGATGAGAATCATCAACATCAGATTGAATGGCATTGAGGGGATCACTTCCATCAGAAATACCAATCAATTGTCCTGTAGAATCGACAATATAAGCCTGTCCTCCTCCAGCAATATCAATTTCATTTAGAACAGTGCTAATATACTTAAGTCTAAGGGTGACAGCGGCAACTCCTAAAAGCACATGATTCTCATCATAAATTGGCTGGGAGGCTGTGATAACCAGTGCATCATAGGCGGCTTGACTGAGAGAACGATACAGTTGACTCCAGTTACTATGGCCTAAGCCAATGGTTCGTCTATACCAGGGGCGATCGCGTGCGTCAAACTCCTCTTGCATCCGCAATCCGGTTGTCATACGCCCCAAAATATCCACGGAAAAACTAATTAACTCTCCGTTGGTTTCCGCGTCTGCATATTCAATAAAATAAGAGGTATCTGGCTGAAATGGGTCGAGTGGTGGTGTTTTGGGCTGTGCTGCAATACGAATCATATGCCCTTGGCGAGCTTCCCCGAAGCTGATGGCATTAATTGAGGGGAAACTTTGCAGTTGATCCCAAAATAAGGGCTGTAAATTGCGAACATTGCTGACATCGATAGTTTCCCGCGCGATCGCCCTAGCCGTCGCCTGATTCACCGTCAAGGGAACGTCTAAAAACTTAGCAATTTCCGTTTCAATGCGATCGCTCTTTTCTTGAGCCAATCGACTCACTAAATTATGAACAGCCTGGCGGCCCTTGTTCAAAGAAAACCAGCCCGTCAGCCCAACAATTACTGTGATTTCGAGCAAAAACGGAATCACCAGCACTAAACGCAACGGAATCCGGCTACTTAGTCGCTGTATCCGTTTTTTAATCGGTGTTATCACAGCATTGGACATATCGGACTAACCACAACTGAAGAGAAGGGATAGCATCTGTTGGTCTCAAAATAACTCCCTTCTCTTCATTCTAGTGTCTAACTCTGGGATGTCAGGAGTTAGGAGTAGCACCATAGACCTGGTCATAGTACTCCCGATAGTCTTGCGAGAGTAGCGGTGTCCACCACTGTTCATGGCTGAGATACCAATCCACGGTTCGTCGTAACCCTTCCTCTACTGTAACCGATGGCTGCCATCCCAGTTCAGTTTTGATTTTAGTGGCATCAATGGCGTAGCGTCGATCATGGCCGGGGCGATCGCGGACAAATGTGATCAACTCCTGACTCGGACGCTGCGGAAGCTGAGGCGCCATCTCATCCATCAACTGACAGAGGAGATGCACTAAATCCAAGTTTTTAACTTCATTATTGCCGCCAATGTTGTAGGTTTGTCCAGGTTTTCCCTTAGAAATCACCGTATCCAAGGCGTTACAGTGGTCTTCAACGTACAGCCAATCACGAACATTTTGCCCATCTCCATAAACTGGGAGCGCTTTCCCCAACAGGATATTAATGCACATCAACGGAATCAGCTTTTCCGGGAAATGATACGGACCATAATTATTAGAACAGTTTGTGATCAGCGTTGGCAGTCCATAAGTATGAAAATAGGAACGCACCAGATGGTCACTCCCGGCTTTTGAGGCAGAATAGGGACTATTGGGAGCGTAGGCGGTTGTTTCGGAAAAGGGGGGATCTTCTGGGCTAAGACTTCCATACACCTCATCGGTGGAGACATGGAGAAATCGCCCTCGTTGCTGATTGGCGTAATGGCTGCGGAAGGCTTCGAGAAGGGTGAAGGTTCCAACAACATTGGTTTGGATAAAGGCTTCTGGCCCAAGAATCGAGCGATCGACATGGGATTCCGCCGCGAAATGGGCCACAGTATCAATCTCATGTTCGCGCAAGAGGCGATCGATGAGGGGGCGATCGCAGATATTCCCCTGAACAAAGGTGAGTTTACCCTGTTCGTACAAATCAGCGATATTAGCTCGGTTTCCGGCATAGGTGAGCGCATCGAGAACCACCACGTGATCCTCGGGATGGCGATCGCACCAGTAGCGGACAAAGTTTGAGCCGATGAATCCGGCTCCTCCGGTAATTAGAAGATGTGGCATGGGGGAAGAAGGGAACAGGGAACAGGGAACAGGGAACAGGGAACAGGGGGGAAGAAGGCAAGAGGCAAGAGGCAAAAGACAAGACTTAGGCCTTGTAGTCGCCTGGAGTGTTTTCGTTCAGTTGGCTAGTCGCTCAGGATTTGTAGGCGAACCGTGTGTTCTCCCGTGTCGTCGAGGGGAACTTCAATAATGGGGCCACTGATTCGTTCAATCACATTAATGAGCGATCGCAGGTTAGGGGTACTCGCTCCAGTATCCACATAGAGGCGGTCAGATTGGCTTGAGAGGCGCTTCCAGGTCGTATAGAGCTTTGTCACCGTTTGCTCCAATTGAGCCGCCTGTTTGACCAAATCTGAGGCGACGCTGAGGGAGCCAACCCGTAAGGCTTCCTCCAAGGCCATCTCTAGATCCAGAGAGGGATCTTGTAGAGTTTGCACCTGGGAAGCGGCATCAATATATTTTGAGAGATTGCGAGCCTCGGTTGTCAATTGTTTTAAGGTGTCCACATCGGGATGTTCCGCCGCTTCCCGTTGAATCTCTTTCTGATGGTTTTCGGGCAGTTTTTCTAATTCCCGAACGAGAGGCGCAACATGACGAGCGGGTAACGAATGATCGGCGGCGCGATCGCGGACTTCCTCGGGCAATAACTCCGACGTCATGGCCATCCATTCATCGGAGAGTTGTTTAACTTCACGGCGGGTAATGCGATCGCCATCCTGAGCCGCCGAGGCAACCAATTGTTGCACCTCTAACGGCGAGTTAGCCGTTTCGACAAATGCCCGTTTACTGAAGTTATTAATACTATTGGGATCGAGTTTTCCTTGTTCGAGTAAGGTATCGGCACTATTGGCCAGTTCAATCAGAGAATAGGCTTGACTTTTGCTGATTTCTCGTTCACCGAGCCATTTTAGAAAACCTTTTCCGCGTCCTTCACCGCCAATTTTCTCGCGATCGCGCACCGCACGCAAAATTCGTCCCCGCCAAATATCCGTTTGCAAATTAAAGCGATCGCACACCAACCAGGCGCGATCCACCTGTTGCAAAAACTCAAAATCGGGCAAGTCTTCATCATCGGGATTTGGTAAATCAAAATCCAAATCGGGCGGTTCTTGGAGAACCTCAATCAATTCGTCTTGTAGATCTGGCATAAGAGGGAACAGGGAACAGGGAACAGGGAACAGGGAACAGGGGAAGAAGGCAAGAGGCATAACCCACCCCTAACCCCTCCCAGGAGGGGATGGCAAGAGGCAAACGGGGGAAGAAGGCATAACCCACCCCCTAACCCCTCCCAAGAGGGGATGGCAAGAGGCAAGAGGCGTAGGGGCGTACCTTTAGGGTCGCCCTCTTCCGGCAACGATTTGCTCTTCTGGCAGCGATTTACAGTGAACCAACTATTGAGTTAGGGCGCGGATAAAGCGTTGCACTTCACCAAATAAGCCTCGGGATTTGGGTTTTGTGGAACGAGTGGACGAGTCTGGATCAACCTCAGCCGCTTCAGAAGACTCATTGTCGAGTTCTTCACCCATTAGTAAGCGTTCAAGTTCCTCACCAATAGGTTTATAGGACATTTCCGTTAACACCTCATATTGATTCTCCTCATTTAACGTCCAGACAATCCAAGATGAAGGATAAGCCCGGAACACAGCGCCGCCAGGCAGAGGACGGACATAATAACATGAGGTGATTTTGCTGAGGAAGCGTTCCCGCAACTGGCGGGCGGCGTAGCCGATACCCACGGTGGCGACACTTTCGAGGCGAGGGAGGAGTAAAATCACCGGGCGATCGCCGGCTTCGTTCGCCAGTTTCTCCACCTGTTCAATTTCCACGTCAGAGGGTTCCACCAACAGATAGCATTCATCGCTGTCATCCATCTGATTGGTGACGGGGAGGCGACGACTGCCCACATCAGCAATTTTGAACGGTGTTTCTCCCCAATCGCGGCGGGCCAAGGCGGCGGCCCCTGTGTCGGGGAATAGCACTTTCAGGTTATAGCCCATCTCCGTCAATACGGGGATAAAGGTTTCAGCAATGGGTTGGGCCTTAAGTTCTGGATAGACGATCTCAACTTGGATTAAGCGGTAGCCATCCTCCAGGGCGGCTTTGGTGGCCGCTTTCGCCTGGGCGATCGCATCCTCTAAGTCGTCTGGGAGTTCAATTCGATTATCTGTAGTATCCATCCCGTCGTAAAAACCCTGTAACGCTTTAACATAGTCAGTTGGATCTCATTTTAACCCCTCGCGGCATCCCTTCGGGTTCTTGCCTCTTCCTCTGTGGCCTCGGGCAACCAGAAGGATCACCAGTGTGACGCCTGGACACCCGTTCCAGAAGGGTACGCCCCAGAACCTGCCAGTTTGTGGTTGCGCGTGGTCGTTGCGCGTGATTGGCCACCAA
>NZ_JAWOCL010000199.1:0-13748 GCF_046483825.1 Sodalinema sp. | reverse complement strand
GAACGGTCTTAACTCAATATATGTCTGACGCCCGACCACTTATTCACTGTGCTGAGGGGATTCGCTCGCTCCTGTTGGCTCAGGTCTTGGGCTTGGCTGCCTGACCCCCGATAGTATAGCCGAAGAATTGTTGGGCAATGTCTGAGTTCTGGGAGGGGTGACGCTACAGTTGGCGATTACTCATGCGCCTGGTTATATGTTTATTACCGATGTTCGAGATGAGGAGTTGACGTTTTCTTGATAGGAAATAACACCTCTCGCCAGGGGTCTCTATTCGGTAATTGTCTGTCCTGTATTTGTATCGATGATGGGTTATGAATCTGCTTCAGCGCAAAACCACGATCGCCGCTATCATTCTCGCAACAGGATTGATACTCCTGGCGGCTCAACTGATCCAAATCGGGGCCTTACCTCTCACAACCACCTTGAACTACAGTAGCCAGGACAGATCCCTGATTCGCATCTGGCTACAGTTGGCTGGACTGATGGGAGTCCTACTCCCCCTGGTGGGACTCATTGGGGGCTGGCGCGATCGCCAACTCCGAGCCATCCTCGCTTATTACTTCCTGGTTATCCTAGCCCAACTCGTCACGGAACAAGTCGTCACAAACCTCTACTTTCCTAGCCTAGTTGTCCTCATTGGCATACTCTATACCTTGTGGCGCACCGGACAACTCTGGCAGGCTCATCAACAGCTACAACGGCGACACCATCTGCCTCATCGCCGTCTCATCTTAACCTTAATCTGGATTCTCTTGGCGTTTTGGTCTGCCAATCTCTTGCTGCTATTTGGAATTAGCCTTCCCGCCATCATGGGGTAGTTCGGGGTAGGAGCAACCCATACATTACCCCTACCCCCTGTTTATTGCTCTAGTACACCTCACCTCGTAAGGCTTCCGCATCAATGGGACGCATGAAATACAAGCGGGTTAAATCCACCATCGTCCCCAACAGCAGCGGCGCTTTTTTCAGGAATTTCGCCAACTTAGAGTCATTGCTGGCCGAAATCGCCGCTAACTGTTCATGGCGTTCAGCACAGCGATACATCCGCTCGAAAAACTCCGGACGCTCCACATCCAAAACCTCGGGGAAGGCTCGTGCTGCACTGGCGTTGGTGTTGCGGACGACGGTTTTGTCGAACTCATAGGGATCTAAACCCAGGGAACGGTAAAAATCAGCCCGCTCTAATACTGTCAGAGAGTGAGTCGCAAACACCGTCAACAGGAAGAAGCGAGACCAGAGCCGACCTTGCCAAGATTTCCACATTTTTGGCTGCGATCGCAACAGAGCCTTAAAGATATCTCCGTGGCGATTTTCATCCTGACACCAGCTCTCAAAGCGTTTGAAGAGAGGATAGAACTGGCGATCGGGATTTTTCTCCAGATGGCGGAAAATCGTAATATAACGCCAGTAGCCGATTTTCTCAGAGAGATAGACCGCGTAGATAATCCACTCGGGTTTAAAGAAGGTATAGCTGCGATTGCGGGTCAAATAGCCCAAATCGAGGCGAATGTTGAAGTCACTCATCGCCTTGTTCAAAAATCCGGCGTGACGCGCTTCATCTCGGGCCATCAAGGCGAAAATCTCCGCTAAGCGAGGATTGCGACCCTTGAGTTTGCGGGAGAGTTCCTTAAACAGCAGAAATCCTGAAAATTCAGAGGTACAAGACCGTTCCAGGAAGTCCACAAACGCTAGGCGCGTCTGTTCGTCGATATGCTCCCAGGATTGCTCAAACTCTTCATCGCGCACGAAGTGATAGCGATTGTAGTCGGCTTGCATCTCCCCAATCATGGCGTCGATTTCTTCCTCTTGCAGAGACAAATCCATCGCCGCGACTTTATCAAAGTCCGTCACGTAGAAGCGAGGGGTGAGGATGGTTTCCTTGGCGGGAACCTTCACGCCGGGTTTGAGTTCGTCGAGTTGAGGCTGGGGAACAGTCGTTGTCATAGGTCTCTCCAGATAATCGCCAGATAGCTATATTAAGTTATACCGGGTTTTGGGATTTTGCCTAGAGGGGGGCGGCAAAATCGTTACATGGTGTTACACAAAGTCGCTCCTAAGCCTTCCCCTGGCAACGTTAAACTGAGGGTGGGTTCGTGTAAACGAGATTTTCCCCAGATACAGCACATCAAGGAGCAGCTATGGCTTATCAATGCGACCTGGGCCACAACCAAACGGTCTATTTAGACAATTCCGGTAGCCAAACCATCGTCACCACAGCCAGCGGGAGTGTCGGACAACAGCAACAGTCGAGTAGTCGCTTTGAAACGGGAGCTTGGACGGCTCCCCCGGAGATCTATCGTACTCCTGGCGGTATCGCCCTGAAAGTTCAGGCCCAAGGCGGCGATCGCTGGATTCAGATTCAAGGACAAAGTTCTAAACTCTCTGAGGCTAGCCTCTCTGAGGCTAGCACCATCCCCCTACAAGAAGTCTCCGAGGTTCCCGGCTCGTCACAAGAACCGATGGAACCGATGCAACCCATGGAACCCATGCAACCCATGGAACCCATGCAGCCGATGCAACCCATGAAACCCATGAAAATGGGCAATATGGAGATGAACAACAATCCCATGGAAATGCGCATGGGGAACATGAAGATGACAATGGGGTCATCGCCACAAAATACGGGTTCCCAGCGGCGATTTTGTAGTCAATGTGGCTCTCCGGTTCAAGCGGGCGATCGCTTCTGTGGCAATTGCGGCCATAAACTGAGTTAGTTGGGGTGTTTGAGTCTTCGAGTTGTCGGGGCGATCGCCGATGGTCCGTTTCAGGGGCGATCGGAGATCAACACCGAACCCCTGACAAGACCCTGATGTCCATCAAGATTGTGGTATCTGCTGACTGGGACAAGCCTAAATCACGGCGAGTCCCCCGATATCTTGCCGTCCTGTTAACAAGGTATTATAACTAGACAAAACTATCTAAATCACAGTTGAGGTAAACTCTTGACGTCCAAGCGGCAAATCGGCAAACTTATCAAATGGAATGATGAGAGAGGATTTGGATTCATCCAAGTCAACTCCCGTCAGCCGCAAATCTTTATCCATATCTCCGCCCTAAAAGACTCGAAACGTCGTCCCCAAGTTGGGGATAACATCCAATATTCAATTACTCATAAAAAAGGCAAAATTCGAGCCTGTCATGCCTCAATTGTCGGAGTCAACGTTCAGAAAAAAATACCCTCATCCCCATCAAAAAAAAGACCCTATAAAAGCAAGCGTCGTCCCATTCCTTGGCTTGAGGTTGCACTCCTCTCAATCGTTCCCATCCTAGGCAGCATTGAACTCCTAAACAGCAGCGGAATCTTTGCCCCATTTCTGGTCTATCCTCTCATGAGTCTAGTAACCTTTAAACTCTATGCCGAGGATAAATCCCGCGCTCAACAGAAGCAGTGGAGAATCCCCGAAAACACCTTACATCTGAGTGAGCTAGCCGGGGGATGGTTGGGCGGTTTCATCGCTCAGCGACGGCTGCGCCATAAATCCATCAAACAGTCCTATCAAATCACCTTCTGGGCAATTGTCATTCTTCATCAAGCCATCTGGATTGATTATGTTTTCCTAGGAGGTGTAACTCTAAAAAACCTCTTAAACTTCTTAAATTCCTAACCTCATTAGTCCTGAAAACGCTCACTCCGAGTTTGAGTAACCGGGGGGTCCTGATGCAAATTTGCCCGCGTCAGATGCAACTCATAGCCGAGCCAGGCTAACATTCCTCCCATCACAGCAACCGTAATTAAGAGGGTGCTAGTGAGTAACTGCACCTGGCCAGATAACCGCTCAACTTCCTGATTTCCTCGTTCAACAACGACCAACTTTTTCTGAGGTTGCTCATCACGCTGTCGAGAACTCGGTGCAACTTGGGTGACTTCCGCGTTTTCAGACTGCTTTTGCTTCTCAAACTCCACTAACGAGCGAAGCCAATCGGCAATCAAGAACGGACAATTTGCCTTAAACCAACGCAGGCCAAAAAACAGAAAAATAGGCTTAGAGACTTTTGTAACCGGTCGAAATGCACCCCGAAGTATGCGGCTGCGGAGTTGGCGGTAGTAGATGTTTTCCGCTCCCATATCATAGAGCGCCGCTAACACAATTTTGGCTGTTGCTTCTTCCCGCTCAAACAAATGGTCCAGGGTCAGAAGCATCTCATCCATACTCTTCTTCTCGACCGCCTCTCGCGGTGTGTTGGCTTGATTTGAATGGGTATCCATAGCTTCGGGAGAATCACTATCTCCATTAAAGCGTTAATTTTAGAAAACCCCAGTCCCACATCCCCCTTCATTAACAATTGCTTACTTAGGGTGACTCAGTTACTCAATCAGGTAGGGCGACTCGATCGCCTCGAGGTCCCATAATCCCGCATCGAGCAACGCCTGATAGAGAATTACGGCCACCTCACCACGAGTCGCATCCCGATTTGGGTTGAGACGATCGCCATCAGGATAATTCACCAGCAAACCGCGCTCAAGAGCCATAGCCACCGCTGGTTTCGCCGCCGTTGCAATCTCTTGATGATCGCGAAATCGCTCTAACCTCGTCACATCCGCCTCCCCCAAATTCTGGCCATTCACCAACGCCAACCAAATCGAGAGTCGCTGCACATTTAACTGAGGCGCAAAACGATCGCCCCCCACCCCCGACATAAACCCGCCGCGAGCCACCTGTTGAATCGCCTTAGCCGCCCAAAAACCCGGCGAGACATCCCGGAAGGCGATCGCCTCCCGCAGCGGCGGCGGATTAAACGCCGTCGCCAACAACGTCGCCAACGCCGCCCGCGACAAAGGCGCATCAGGGCGAAAACTTCCATCAGGATAGCCATTCACCAATCCCTTGGCCGTCAACACCGAGACAAACGGGGCCGTCCAATGACCATCTAAATCCGTAAACGGCGGCGCCGCCAGGGTATCGGCCGTAATCACATAGGGCGACTCAATCGGCGGAACCTTACCCAACCGCACCAAAGCCTGATACACCGTCACCGCCACTTCCGCCCGCGTCATGGACGCTTGAGGTCGTAAGCGGCGACGATTGGGGTAATTGGCCACCAATTCCGCCACCGTAGCTTGAGCGATCGCCGTTTGAGCATAACTCGGAATCTGCTTGCGATCGCCATAAAACGACAGAACCTCCATTTGCGCCTCAGGGGCCAACTCCAACCCAGTAACAATCGCCACCCAGGCCTGGCTGCGCGTCACCGGTTCCTCAGGACGAAAACTCCCATTAGGAAACCCCGCCATAAACCCCATCTGGTTCGCCTTCCGAATCGCCTGATAGCCCCAAAATCCCGCCGAGACATCTAAAAACACCCGAGGCTCACGGACCGCGGACCGGTCAAAGGCCTTAGCTAAAATCGCCGCAAAACTGGCCCGCGTCAGCGGCGCATCCGGCAAAAAGCGGCGATTTCCCACCCCGGAAATAATGTCCCGTTCAAACAAATCCTCAATAAACACCTCCGCCCAATGGCCAGCAATATCCTGTAACTCCCTCGGAGGAGGTGGAGCCGCTTCCTCCGGGGCTAACGCCGTTTCAAACTCCTTAAGATATTGAGCCGCCTCGGGTTGAGGAATCCCATAAACCTTAGAAAGTTGACCTCGTTGGGCCAACACCTGACGCACCTCCGAGTTAGCAATTTCCGAGAGTTGCCGTCCCTCCTGCAACGCCACAGCCGCCGCAATCCCCAACCCCTGAGCCACTCCGGCATTATATTCAACAATCCGTCCAGCCGAGGACGCATAACCCGGAAAATCAGACGCTGGACTCACCACCGCCAAATTGGGAACCGACTTAACTTGAGCATGATGAATCCCGACATTAAACACCGGTTTGGCATGAACACTCACACTCTCATAGCCCTTGGCCCGTGCTTTCTGGCCTAATCCCTCAATACCGCCGCGCACATCGAAGTGATAGCCAAACGTCCCCAAGGCCTCGGCAGCGTCCACCCCACCGTCAAGCATTTTCGCCCCACTGAGGGGACTGACTGCCCCTGCGATATTCCCCGCATGACGAATATAGAGTTCTTCGGCGGGGCGCACCTCCGAGGCGCCAAAACTCTCCATAAACCAACGTCGCACCTGTTCAAATTCCCCTAACATGGCCTCCGTCGGACGGGCCGTGTTGCGGGCCAAGGCCTCGGCTTCAGAACCGGTGACAAACCACAACAGAGAGTTCCAGGAGAGACGATTCCCCGGCAAAATCGCCACATTGCCATTGTCGAGGAGAAAGCCACTGTTTTTGAGAGAAAAGGCTTTGTTGCGGCGAGCATGGTAGCCGATACTGAGGGCACGCGATCGCACATCAATAAAATCGCGATCGCTATAGAGTTTTAAGGGCTGTCCCTGAGCATTGGTGAGGGAGTTCTCTAAAAACTTAGCGATGCCGGGATCTCCCCCAGAGGCCAGTTTCAATAATTGTCGTCCCATCGAACTCTGGGGATCGAGCAGATGGCGTAAATAGTAAGCTTCCACCTCCCGGACTTTGGCCACGCTCACCCCCTCGGTTTCAAAGCACAGGGTTACCGGAAGTTCAGCCTCAGGGAGTCCGAAGGTCGCAAACCCTTGTAATTTTTTGACTCCGGCGGCTTGGGCCAGTTCAGCATTGACTGTTGCATCAATGAACTGTTCGGCCAAAAACGTTTCGCCGCGTGTTAGCCGTAGACCACTGATGCGCGATCGCGTTTTCAACACCTCAGCGATCTCAGCCTGTCCGGTCATTAAGGCGCCGACCTCCCCCAACATGGCTCGTAGCGCGGCATTGGCCCGCAACGGATCGAGGGCGATAAACTGGACCTGGGCGCGGTTGAGGAATTCTTGATAAATGGACGCTGGATCTCCGAATGTGCCTAATCCATGACGGCGACGTACATCGGCCGGAATCCCACTGCGATCGAGATAGGAGAGACCCCCGCGCACTAAATGTCCGCCAATGAGTCCGGTGGCCGGTCCTTTGAGCATCAGCAGCGATCGCGGCCAATCCCCCGTCCGCTGACGGAACTCACGAGCCGCTGTCACTAACGCCAACACACCGGGAACTTCATCACCGAAAACAATCAGATCAAAGGTGCGAACCATAAGCCGATTACCGTACAGGGGAGAAATTTCCAGTGTATAGCAATCCCCTGCCCATCGAGCCGCTGTTCGGTTGCCGATTCTTAGATTCCATTAACCAACGGGACTGGCGGGATTCGAACCCGCGACCTAGCGCTTAGGAGGCGCTTGCTCTATCCATCTGAGCCACAGCCCCAAAACTTTGGACATGATAACAAGTCGTTGACGGCGATCAAAAAGTTCCCTTGACGTTCTCCCCCGGCCTTTAGGCGAAAGAACAAGCAGAAGGGGTCGGCTAACTGGCTGAAGCTCCAGAAGAAAATTTCTTGAGTCCATCAACGCATTGCCGACACACGAAAAGACTGGCAGTTTAAGCTGGTCCATCATCTCTGTCAGAGCGCTGGGATGATTTTTGTGGAAGATTTGGACGAACGCATCATGGCTAAGGGAATGTTGGGCAAGCACACGCTAGACGCGGGGAATGGGCAGTTGACCCATCAAATCTTGCCGTGGGTAGGCTTCAAACGTGATGTGTATTACGGCCAAGTTGATGCGCGAGGCACGTCTCAAGAGTGTCCGGATTGCGGGGCAGAGGTTCGCAAAGACCTTTCAACCCGAATCCATCATTGCCACAACTGCGGGTCCATCAAACCCCGTGATGTGGCAGCAGCTCAAGTCATCGCTGCCCGTGGGCAAGGGGTGGTTGAAATGGCCTGTGGAGGGGATGCGGCGGGGGCTGGGGTCACCCAGTCTAGCGGGCACCTGTTGAAGCCCGAAATCTTTGGGGCGACCCAGGGAATCTCCACGCATAATCTTTGATTGGCGTCGAGAGGATGTCAACAATCGAGCCTCAGCGTGGGTCAAGCCTTTAATCCCTCGATCGCCTCAGATCCAGGCAATGATGGTTCAGATGCTTCGGGATGGTGGCTCTCACCACCACCTCCAGAGGCACTATCTCCCGGTAGCCAGTGGATGAAGGGTAGAGGTAACAAGGTGCTGAGATTAGTTAGCATCACCAACAGCCAGAGATTCTCAAAGTTGGATTCGGTGATATTGAGCCAGTGCATCAGCACCGCACCCAATTCATAGGAGACCATCCCAGCAATGTTCGACACGGACATCAATACGGCAAATAAGGTCGCTTCCACGCCACTGGGACAGAGACGGGCCGCTAAGACGAGAACCGGCATAAAGGCAAGTTGGCCCATCACTGTTAGGATGAGACTATCGCCGAGGCTGAACCAATGGTCATCAATACCGATCGCCCGGTTAGCATGAGTCACTAGGAGTAAGGCACTCATCCCCAACACCGCCGAGAGAATGGTGGTCCAGAGAAAAATCTTGCGGAAGGGAACGGCTTTAAAGAAACGCTGAAACAGCCAAATTCCCACCAGAGAGGCGAGACTGGTGACGAGACGCACTCGTCCTAAAAATTCCGGTTGGAATCCCAATTCGTTGGTGGTGAAGTAGAAAAAGGCCGAGTCCGCTGTGGGGGTGGCTTGCCAGAGAAAGAGAAAGGCCGTCGGTAGCCAGATAGATTTTTGGGAAATGGCGGCTTTGAGTTGCTGAATTTGCTGGGTTACACCGCTGAAGTCGGGGCGATTGCGGTTCCCGCACGCTTCGCGATTGCCCGTCGGCTGTTCTGAAATCAACCAGGCGACCCCCGAGACAATCAGGGGAAAGCTAGCGGTAATCAGGAAAATACTGCGGCTGCTGAAGATTTCTAAGAGGAAACCACTGAGATAGGCAGTAATTAAGCCGCCAATGGCGGAAGCGGCCCAAGCAATGGACTGCAACGACCCAGCATCACCTTGAGACTCTTGACGCGCTCGTTCGACCACCAGAGAGTCGGCAATGACATCACTGAAGGCCACGGAGAGGGAGCCGAGGGAAATGGCGGCGATCGCCTGCCAGGGCCGGGTTACCACCGTCGCCAGCAGCAGCCAGGAGAGCGTCCCCAGCAAGCCTGAGAGAATCAGATAGGGACGACGACGATAGCCAAAAATGGGCAGGCCATCGGAGATGAAGCCAAACAGGGGTTTCACCATCCAGGGCAGAGCCACAATCCCCAGTAGGGCTGAGGTTTCAGCGGGACTAAGCCCGAGGTCATCTTTAAGGAAGAAACTCACCGCCAAGCGGGCTAAGCCTAAAACGCCCTGAACAAAGTACACTAGGAGGATGGCAACGAGTTCTGGAGTTGGCTCATTGCCAAATAGGAGTTTATCCCGTAGAAACTCCTTAAAACCCTCCAATCGAGAGGATGAGACGAGCATAACGTAATAAATCTTAATGATTGCGCTGACTCTATCTTAACCAGGCGATCGCCCTGGGGAGCTCAGGCCGGGGACGGTTAACCGTCCGTCGCCCCATCGAAGGGACATTCAAACGGGATGATAGAAAAAGGCCACACTCACCACCAGATAGGTCGCCAATAACAACACCCCTTCGAGCCAATCGGAACGACCATCAGAACTAACGGAGTTGGCCAAGACCACCGCCACCACCACGGCCACCAACTCAAAGGGATTGAAGTTCAAATCCATAGGTTGATCGAATACCCAGCCGGCCAACACCAGCACTGGGGCAACAAACAGAGCAATTTGTAAACTTGATCCCATGGCCACAGCCATGGATAAATCCATCTTGTTTTTCATGGCGACGGTGACCGCTGTGGCGTGTTCAGCGGCGTTACCAATAATGGGAACCAGGATGACCCCAGTAAATAGGGGGGTGAAGCCGAGAGTTTCTGTGGCCAATTCCAAGGACCCGACTAATAACTCCGACTCATAGGCTACGGCCAGGGTGCATAGAAGCAACACCCCAGACCAAAACCAGGGATTGGGAGACTCTGCAACGTCTCCAGACTCTAATTCATTTTCCGCTTCTCCGACATCGCAGAGATAGGCGTGGGTTTTCATGGAAAACAGCAGCGTTAAGCCATAAACGATGATGAGAATCACCGCCACGATGCTAGAGAGTTTCTGAATCGTCAGTTCGGGGATACCTTGGGAGGTGGCGACGACGGCGGTGGGAACCAGGATAGCGACGGTGGCCAGGTTCATCACCGAGGCGTTAAGGCGAGCCATCACCGATTCAAAGTTTTGGGATTTGTAGCGAAGTCCCCCTAAAAACATGGAAAATCCCATCACCAGCAACAGGTTACTGAGAATTGAGCCGGTAATGCTGGCTTTGACGACTTCGATTAAGCCGGCCCGCAGGGCAATCAGGGCGATAATCAGTTCCGTGGCGTTGCCGAAGGTGGCGTTGAGGAGTCCGCCGACGGTGGGACCGACGATGACGGCGAGTTCTTCGGTGGCGGTTCCCATCCAGGCGGCTAGGGGGATGATGGCCACGGCGGCGGTTAGAAAAATGACGGTAGCATCCCAATGCAGCCATTCGGCGGCGATGGAGATGGGGAGGAAGGTGAGCAGGAGGGAGAGGATCAGGATTTTCATGGAGAAAGAAAAAAGAACAATGTCGGGGTACAGCTCGTGTTCGCTCAAGGGGAACCCAGTCGGGGTAGGGCCGAGCCAACTTTTAAGAGAGAAATCAAACACGATCTAAAAAAGGCGCTAGTATGAAGTTTATAGCGTAGAGTTTCCATAAGAGATATCTCGATCGCAGGTTGACACCCTTCAGGTATAGCGACCCTAATGTCTTTGTAGGCATGGATTCTAGCCAACTGCCATTTGACATCGTTAGTCAACCAGCGTCCTCAAATATTTTTGTTTGATTTGTTTGATTTGTTTGATTTGTTTGATTTGTTTTAAATTTAAAAGAGATTTTTTAGACTATGGCTAAGCGATCGCTCAAAGCCTCACCTGGGGGTATTCAGCAGGCTAAGCGTGCCTTTGCGCTCAAAGGATGGACTCAAGAAAATTTGGCCGGGGAAGTCAATCTCAAAACCCGTCAGCCAATCTGGAGATTTTTCACGGGGCAACCGGTAGACCGCCAGGTGTTTATGGAAATCTGCCAGGTGCTGGATTTGGACTGGCGTGAGATTGCCAAGAACCCGCCGGCTGAGTTTCTTGAGCCTGGGGAAACTGTGGCACTGACCCTTGATGAACTCGTTGCTCAAGTGCGATCGCAGCACCACGATACCATTCAGCACCGCTGCGGCATTCTGCAACTGCTCGACGTGCGGCATCCGGTCAACATTGATGACATTTATGTAGATGTCAATATTCTAGAAGCCGTTGCCAACCAGCAATGTCTTGACGTGTCTGCCCTCAATAATCTTGACCCCGCCGATTTTAACCGGATGGGCCTCGGGATGATTGACCAGCCTCAGATCCCCGGAGTCGAAGCGGTCAAGAACTACAGCAAGCTAAGGGTTTTGGGCAAACCCGGAATTGGCAAGACTACCTTTTTGCAACACCTCGCCGTGCAATGTAACCAGGGCGAGTTTGCTCCCGAAAAAGTCCCCATTTTTATTCTCCTGAGGGAGTTTGCCCAGGCTGCTAAACGCCAGGACGACGTTAGCCTGTTCAACTATATTCACCAAACCCTGGTGCGATCGGGCCTCACGAACCCTGCTCAACTTGAACGATTGCTCATCGAGGGCCGGGTGCTGATGCTGATGGATGGCATGGATGAGGTGATCAACCAAGATATTAGCGCCACCATCCGAGAGATTCGTAGCTTTTCTGATAAATACCACCGCAACCAGTTTGTGGTCTCTTGTCGCACCGCCGCCCAAGAACTTGCCCTGCACGGCTTTACCGATGTCGAAATTGCCCCCTTTAGCTCAGAGCAAATTACCACCTTTGCCCAAAAGTGGTTTGTGACCCTCGGCGGAACCGCCAACTCCCAAGGACAGACGCAAACCGTAGACTTTACCGCAGACTTTCTTGAGAAACTTGACCTCCCCGAAAACTGGCAGTTTCGCCAATTGGTGGTGACTCCTCTCTTTTTGCACCTTTCCTGCTGGCTGTTTCAGGGTCAAGGGCAGTTTCCAACCAAGCGCACAGCATTTTATAAGCAGGGGTTAGACCTGCTGCTGGGGAAATGGGATGAAAACAAAGGGGTGACGCGCGATGAAACCTATCGGGGGTTTTTACTGCCGCAAAAAATGAGGCTGCTGAGTCAACTAGCCGCCGTGACCTTTGAAAAAGGACAGTACTTTTTTGAGCAGCGCGTCATTGAGCAATACATCGAAGATTACCTGCAAAATCTGCCCGAGATGACTCTACAACCTGAGGAACTTCAGCTTGAAAGTGAGGCTATGCTCAAGGCGATCGAAGCCCAGCACGGAATCTTGATCGAGCGCGCCCGAGGGATTTTTTCGTTCTCGTATCTGGTCTTTCAAGAATATCTAACCGCGCGCAAGATTGTCGCCACCCATAATCTGAGTGCCTTAGAGCAAGCTTTAGGGGGATTAGTGAGCCACATTACTGACCCCCACTGGCATGAGGTATTTTTGCTCACCGCCGGGATGCTACGCAGTGCCGATTCCCTAGTGCAGTTGATGAAGCAGGAGGTGGATGCCTTAGTGGCTCAAGACCCTCACTTACAAGAATTTTTGATGTGGGTCAACCAGAAATCAAAAAGTCTTCCCGACCCAAAACTAGCGACCACCCGGGCCTTTTACTTAGCCCTAGCCCAAGACTCCTCTAGTGCGAACCAGTTTGCTTTAGCCAGCAGCCTCGACCAAGGCATCTTTTTGGATACGGCTCTGGAAAATTTGTTGCGGGATTTTGCGATCGACCATAGCCAAAATTTTGCCTACGCCCATGCCTGTAGTGAAGCCCTTAACAACATTCTCGTCATCGTTTTAGATGCGGGGTTCTATAAGTCGCTGCAACAGATTAAGGATCAGCTACCTGCCTCTCACCAAAGCCAAGAGCAACTGGAAACCTGGTGGCAAAATAACTACGCGAACTGGGTTGAGCAGCTAAAAGATTCTGTTGCGAAATATCGGAACATTCACCACCCCTGGCAGTTTAATCCTGAGCAGAAGCAGGTGCTAAACCGCTACTATGATGCTAATCAACTTCTAATAGATTGCTTGAACAGTAACTGTGAAGTCACCGAAACGATGCGAAAAGAGATTGAGGCAACACTTTTGCTGACTCAACAGGAATTGGATGATCGTGAGTGGCAGAATAACTAAAACGAATTCTTACGTTTCTATACAAATCAACCTATCAAGACCCTATGCAAACACTAAGTCAACCATCACTGCGTCATAATGCGGATAAGAACCAACAGGAATTGCATATCATGTTTAAGAAAGGGATAGAATTTGTTAGGAAATCCAGGATTTTCTATGATTACGGGCAAGACATTGACAGGGTTGAAGACCTGAGTGTAGAGCAACATCGTACTCAATTGCTGACGGCTTTGGTACAAGAGAGAGGTTGGTCCGGCCGTACCGAGGTGACGAGCAGCAAATTTTCCGAGTTAGATCAAACCACCAGCAATAACATGAAAGACATGACCCAAACGACCGATGACAAACTCCATCAGCTAAGTCAAACGGCCAGTCATGAGGGTCAGGAGACCTCTCAGCTCATGACCGAGGATCTCCGAGGCTCCGGCCGCTATACAAATCAAACCGCTCAGGAGACCGCTTAGGAGACCCAGGGTCTAGGGACAGGGAGGCTCGCGGATGTGACCATTAAGCCAGCTAAGGGCAGGTGAGCATGATACCTAGTACCGGCTGCAAATAAAGCCAGCACTGGTGCTAAGATCGGCCTAGACC
>NZ_JAWOCL010000197.1:0-6512 GCF_046483825.1 Sodalinema sp. | reverse complement strand
GTGGAGAATCGGGTTTGTCTCGATGGTGGGATTTCCACGGGAGGTTTTACGGACTGTTTGTTGCAACGAGGGGCGCAACGGGTCTATGGCGTGGATGTGGGCTATGGCCAGGTGGATTGGAAGCTGCGTCAGGACGACCGGGTGGTTCTCAAGGAACGCACTAATTTACGCTATCTGACCCCGGAGCAATTGTATCAGGCTGATGACCCGCGCCCGGATTTGGCGGTGGCAGATGTTTCGTTTATTTCTCTGGAGAAGGTGTTTCCGGCCATTTGGAATTTGTTGGTGTCGCCTCGGGAAACGATTGTTTTGGTGAAACCTCAGTTCGAGGTGGGCCGATCGCGCGTCGGCAAGAAAGGCGTTGTCCGCAATCTCGGCGATCGCGCCGATGCCATTATTCAAGTTCGGGATGCGGCGCGAGGTTTGGGATGGTGCGATCGCGGCCTCGTCACCTCCCCCATCCAAGGACCGGCGGGCAATGTGGAATATCTACTCTGGCTCCATGAACAGGGAACCCCTCAATTGGATGAAGCCACCATCCAAACTGCTGTACAAGGAGAGTCTACCCCATGAAAGCCCTCGTCATTGCCGGAACTCGTAGCGGTGTCGGCAAAACATCTCTATCTCTGGGAATTATGGCCGCCCTTCGTCGTCGGGGGCTACGAGTTCAGTCGTTTAAAGTCGGGCCAGATTTCATCGATCCTGGACATCATCGCCTGGCGACGGGCCGCATTTCCCACAATTTAGATGGCTGGATGTTATCAAAAGCTGACAATTTAGCCCTCTTTCGTCACTATAGCCGCGATTGTGATGTGGCGATTATTGAGGGAGTGATGGGAGTTTTTGACGGTTATGGGGCCACGTCTGAGGATGGGAGTACCGCTCAAATCGCCAAGTGGCTAGGGGTTCCGGTGTTGCTGGTGGTGGATGCGTCGCGGATGTCTCGCAGTGTGGCGGCGTTAGTCTCGGGATATATACACTTTGATGCGGATTTGTCAATTACGGGAATTGCCCTAAACAAAGTCGGTAATACACTCGATTGCAGTCATACTAGACGCCGATTAAGTCGCTTGGGAGAAGCTATCGCGTCGGTCACTTCGATTCCAGTACGGGGAGAAATTCCTAAAAATAGCTTCCCGGAAATCCCCTCTCGTCATCTGGGGTTATGGATGGCCCAGGAGGATAATCTGGGAAATTCCTATATTGAGACGTTGGCGCAAGCGACGGAAACCTATCTGGATTTGGATGGCCTGTTGGCGAGTTTGCCTGATTGGCGAGGAGAGTTGGCGGTTGGGGAGGATGTTTCGGGGAGTTTGCCGCAAAAGCCGTCAGTACGGATTGCGATCGCCCGTGATGCGGCTTTTTGTTTCTACTATGAGGAAAACCTACGTTTGTTGCAAGAGGCCGGTGCAACGCTGATTGAGGTGTCGCCGCTAGGGGATGAGTTTCCTCAGAACATTGATGGGTTTTACTTCGGTGGCGGCTATCCAGAACTTCATGGGGAACGCCTGAGTCAGAATGAGAGGTTTTTAGCGGGATTACGACGGTTTGCGGCGGAAAATCGTCCCATTTATGGGGAATGTGGCGGCTTGATTTATCTGTCTCAGGGAATTGAGGTTAAGGATGTTCGCTTTCGGTTTGCCGGAATTTTTCCCTTTTGGACGCGATTGGGCGATCGCCCCAACTTAGGCTATACGAAAATTGAAACCCGCGCCAATTATCCCTTTTGCCCACAGCCTCTTAGCGTCAATGGCCATCGTTTCCATTATTCTCAACTGATTCCTGAGACGGTTCCTCCCGAGATTCCCACCTGTTATCAGGCTCACAGTTGGCGTATTGGTGCGTTTTCTGAAGGCTATGTGTTGGGAAATAGCCTCGCCAGCTATGTTCATTTACATTTTCGCAGTAACCCGGCGTTTGCTAAACAGTTTGTTGAGGCTTGTAGAGGGTTATACTAGGGGCGATCGCAACTCCTGAGATCACAGATATCATGATTAGGACTGCTCAATCCGTTTCTCTCGATGACTATCGCCAGATGGAACAAGTCTGTGAATCTCGCCATGAATACCACGATGGAGAGGTTTGGGACATGGCCGGCGCTAGCCTCAATCATAATACGATTGTCGTCAACCTCATTGCTCGACTCAAATCCTATCAGACGAACCCACCTCTACGACTGTTTTCGAGTGATATGCGATTGTGGATTCCTCAATATCGCCGAGGCTTATATCCCGACATTATGGTGGTTTTGGGGGATGTTTTGCTCAATGGCGATCGCGATGATGAAATTCTCAATCCCAGCCTGATTATCGAAGTTCTATCGCCCTCAACGGCTACATTTGACCGAGGGGACAAATTCCTATTTTACCGCTCAATTCCCCAGTTTCAAGATTACCTGTTAATCAGCCAATCGGACTATCGTTTAGAACATTATCGCCGCACCAGTACCAGCCAATGGCTATTTGACGATTACCTCAACCGAAATTGTGAGATTTTATTGCCGAGTCTGGGGATAACCCTAAATGGAGAGGAGATCTATGCTGATGTTCAGATTAGCACCTAATGGGGGTTAGGGGGTATTCTGGGGCGATCGCCGTCCCCGCAGGATAAATACCCCAATCATGACCATAACCGGGGTAAAAATAATGGTCAACGCCGACAGTCCGTTAACCGGAATGGGAAGTTGTGGGGCAATGTATTTAATGGTTAATGACCCTAGAAGTGAGGCTAAGATGACTTTTGAGATAAAGACGACTTTCGAGGTCATGGTGATCGTAATGGCTGAGTTGTCTGGAAGATGTGGTGTCAAATCAGGATTGAGTTGACCGTAAACGGCAAACCCTCTAACATATCGTCACTCACAAATCTGTAGTTTATTATACATCAAAAAAAGATGAACTGTAATATATCAAATTTTTAATAGTTTTAAATTGATTGATATATTAAGCTTTTAGCCGTAACGGTGAGTGCATTGTCCGAGTATGAATTTATATGCAGAGGAAATTATCTTGAAAAATCTGCTATAACAGATTCAATCAGCCTTGCGTAACAGTACGAGAACCAACCATGACTCAGATGACTCAGACCTTACAGCTTCCAGGTTATGAGATTACCGAGCTAGTGTATCATGGCAGTCGAACTCGAGTCTATCGAGGGCGACGAGAAATCGACCAGCACCCGGTGGCCATCAAAGTCTTGCAAAATGAGACCCCTGATTTTAATGATCTTCTCAAGTTTCGCAACCAATACACCTTAACCAAAAACCTGGATCATACCCAAATCCTCAAAAGCCTAAGCCTAGAATCCTATGGTCACGGTTACGCTCTAATTTTGGACGATTTTGGCGGAATCTCCTTGGCTAACTATTGGTTACAGTACCAATCTACCCCAATCCCCGAGATTCCCCTAGAGGAATTTCTGAAAATCGCCATTCAACTGACGCAGGCTCTCAACTATCTTTATCAAAACCGCATTATCCATAAAGATATTAAACCCGCCAACATTCTGATTAATCCTCAGACTCATGAGGTGAAGTGCATTGATTTTAGCATCGCCTCGCAACTTCCCCGAGAAAGCCAAGAACTGGATAATATTAATACCCTCGAAGGAACGTTGGCCTATCTTTCCCCGGAACAAACTGGACGGATGAATCGTGGGATTGACTATCGCAGTGACTTTTATTCTCTCGGGGTGACGTTTTATGAACTGCTAACGGGAACGCTCCCGTTTAACTCAGACGATACCTTGGATCTCATCCATAGCCATCTCGCCGTCAACCCACCGCCGGTTCATCACCTCAATCCTGCGATTCCCCTTCCGTTATCGCAGTTGGTTAGTCAATTAATGGCCAAAAATGCTGAAGATCGCTATCAAACGGCGTTGGGGATTCAAGCGGATTTACAAGTCTGTTTAGATGCACTGCAAACAAGCGGCCACATTTGCGAGTTTACGCTGGGGGAACGAGATATTAGCGATCGCCTAATGATTCCCGAAAAACTCTATGGTCGCGCCGAAGAAGTGAAGGAACTTCTAATGGCTTTTGATCGTGTTAGTCAAGGCGATCGTGAGTTAATGCTAGTTGCCGGATTTTCGGGAATTGGCAAAACCTCTCTTATTCAGGAAGTTCATAAGCCAATTATACGCCAACGGGGATATTTTGTCAAGGGTAAATATGACCAATTCAATCGAAATATCCCGTTGAGTGGCTTAGTGCAAGCCTTGCGAGATTTAGTAGATCAAATCCTCTCAGAATCTGAGGAAAATGTGCAAATCTGGGGGGAGACCATTCTCGAAGCCATTGGTGATCAGGGACAGGTTTTAGTCGAGGTCATCCCAGAATTAGAACTCCTCATCGGAACACCTCCCCCAGTTCCTGAACTCTCAGGCGTTGCAGCGGAAACTCGTCTGAATCTCCTCTTTACAAAATTCATCAAAGTCTTCGCGAGTGCTGATCATCCTTTAGTGATTTTCTTAGATGACTTACAATGGGCCGATTGGACCTCCTTAAAGTTCCTGAAAATCTTGCTCGACGATCAGGATTATCTTCTGATGTTAGGAGCCTACCGCGATAACGAAGTCTCTCGGGTTCATCCTCTCATCCTAACCCTAGATGAATTAACCCAGAACGCCACCCCAGTTAAAACTCTTACCTTATCGCCTCTGGATACGTCTGACCTCAATCAGCTCGTGGCTGACACCCTTCAATGTGACCTATCCCGAGCCAATCCCCTCACGGACTTGATTACTCGAAAAACGCAAGGAAACCCCTTTTTTACAAACCAGTTTATCAAGTTTCTCCATAAAGAAAAGTGGCTGAGTTTTGATTGGCAAACGGGTCTTTGGCAAGCTGATTTAGCTCAAATTAAAGTTTTAGCAATGACCGATGACGTCGTGGAGTTTATGGCTTTGCAATTAAGGAAACTCCCCGCATCCAGCCAAAATCTGCTTCAATTAGCCGCCTGTGTGGGGGCTGAATTTGATTTCAATACCTTAGAGGTGATTAGTCAAACCTCGATATCAGACGTCGCGATTGGATTGTGGAATGCGATCGAGCAAGAGTTTGTAATTCCCACCAATCAAATCTACAAATTTTTTACGGATTTTGAACCTAACGAGACGTTCGAAGGTAATCTCAATCCTCGCTACCGCTTTGTCCATGACCGAATTCAACAAGCCGCCTATTCTCTCATTCCTGAAGAGCATAAGCAAGCCACACATCTGCAAGTGGGGCGTTTACTGCAAGAAAAGTTGGGGGAACAAGAGCGAGAGGAACGATGTTTTGAGATTGTCGGTCATTTGAATTTAGCCCCAGATCTCATCCGAGAGCGTCGGGATAAAGAGGCGGTGGCGCAGTTGAATTTAGTGGCGAGTCAAAAAGCTCTCAAGTCCACGGCCTATCCCTTAGCGCAACAGTTCGTTGAAACGGGACTCTCTTGGCTAGAAGAAAACGCTTGGGAAATTCAGTATTCCCTCAGCCTAGCACTCAAAACCCTGGGAGTGGAAACCGCCTATCTGACCGGAAATTTTGAGCTGATGAACCAGAGAGCGGATGAGGTGTTAGCCGCGAGTCAGACGGTCCTCGACCGGGTCAAAATCTATCAAATTCAAATCAGTTCCCTGACGGCTCAAGGTCAGATGTTAGAGGCGATTCAGTTGGGTCAAAAAGCCCTGCTGGAGTTGGGCGTTCACGGGTTAGAGGAGGAAAACTCTCAATCGATGGAAATGAACCTAAATATGGCGGTAGAGAGAGTCTCTGAGAGACTGGGTGGTAAAACCATTGAAGATCTGGTTCATGAGCCTCAAATGACTGATGCTCCTATGAAAGCGGCCATGGATTTATGTGCGTTATTATTTCCCGCTGTCTATCAGGGGAGTCCCCAGTTGCAACCCTTGCTTTGTGCTACGATGGTGAGCCTGTCGTTAGAGTTTGGAAATAGTCCAGCCTCCACCCTCGGTTATGGAAGTTATGGGATGGTTTTATCGGCTTTTCTGGGGGATGTAGAACAGGGCTATCGCTTTGGTAAATTGGCGTTGAATTTGGTGGATTCGTTGAAGGTATCTAAATTTAAGTCCCTGAATTTACTCTGGTTTGGAGGCTTTATTCAGCATCGTAAAGAGTCTCTGCGCTCCACTCGCTTGACGATGAGAGATGGCTATCTCGCGGGGATGGATAGTGGAGATTTCCTCAATGCTGGCTACAATCTCATTAACTATTTTTATGATAGTGTGTTTGCTGGGGTAATTTTGGAGGATTGGGAACGAGAAATTCAAGATTATGTGGATGTCTTAGAATCTATCAAACAAGAATCGCCCCTTACCTATTTGAAGATGTCCCAACAAATGGCATATCATTTGAAGGAATCTTTTGATGAACCTGATGTTTTTAAGGGGCCGGCTTATGACGAAACACAGGTGATTCCCAAGTATCAGCAAAATAATGAATTGTCAGGACTTGCTTATCTTTATACTTACAAAATAATGCTTGCCTATTGGTTTGGCAAGTATCGCAACGC
>NZ_JAWOCL010000029.1:0-15869 GCF_046483825.1 Sodalinema sp. | reverse complement strand
ATTTGCAAAGCGTCAATTCCTCTAGGATACAGTCCTAGATAAAAACTCCGGGACAAAGATTCAAGACAAACCATCTTGTAACACTGGACAAATATCTATGCCACGATGTCCAGGTTTCCCATTAGAGACTGGTGACGGTTTACTATTTTTAAGCGAAGAGACTGAATATGAGCAAAGGTTTAGGACGGCGTAAATTTTTATGGTATGGTTCAGCCGCATTTGGAACCAGTTTAATTCTCAAAGCCTGTGCCGACCCCAACAGCCCAAACACAGCCGGCGGCGGTGCCGATAGCGACACCATCAAAGTGGGGATTCTCCATTCTCTCAGTGGCACAATGGCCATTAGTGAAACCACCGTTGTTGAAGCTGAACAATTAGCCATCCAAGAAATTAACGCCAATGGTGGCGTTGGAGGCAAACAAATCCAGGCGATCGTCGAAGATGGGGCGTCTGACTGGCCCACCTTTGCCGAGAAAGCCGAGAAACTCATCGACCAAGATGGCGTCGCCGTGGTCTTCGGCTGTTGGACATCTGCCAGCCGTCAGGCGGTGAAAGATGTCTTTGAAACCAAAGATCATATGCTTTGGTATCCTGTCCAATATGAAGGACAAGAATGCTCCAAAAACATCTTCTACACCGGGGCTGCCCCCAACCAACAAATTGAGCCAGCGGTACAGTGGCTACTCGACAACAAAGGCGATGAATTCTTCCTCGTCGGGTCTGACTATGTGTTCCCCCGCACCGCGAACACCATCATCAAAGAACAACTCGCCGCCGAAGGCGGAACCGTGGTTGGCGAAGACTATATGCCCCTCGGGAGTACAGAAGTCACCCCGATTATTACCAAAATTCAACAGGCCCTGCCCGATGGAGGCGTGATCTTTAACACCCTCAACGGCGATAGCAACGTGGCCTTTTTCACCCAAATGCAAGGGGCGGGTATGGACCCCGAACGCTATCCGGTGATGTCGGTGAGTGTGGCTGAAGAAGAAGTCCGCCAAATTGGGGTCGATCTCCTGGTGGGTCATTATGCGGCTTGGAACTACTTCCAAACTGTGGAAACCCCGGAAAACGAGACCTGGGTGGAAGCCTTTAAAGCTGAATATGGAGAAGACCGCGTCACCAACGATCCCATGGAAGCGGCGTACATTATGGTCTATCTCTGGAAACAAGCCGTCGAACAGTCCGGCGATGCCTATGATCTCGAAGCGGTACGGGCCGCCGCCATTGGTCAGTCTTTCTCGGCCCCCGAGGGTCCGGTGACCATGAATGCTAACCATCACCTCTCGAAAACGGTGCGGATTGGTCAGGTTCGCGACGATGGCTTATTTGACATTGTTTGGTCTACAGATGCCCCGGTTGACCCCCAACCTTGGAACCAATATGTTCCAGACACGAAAGGCTATGCCTGTGACTGGAGTGACCCGAGTAAAGGGGAGAAGTTTAGACTCGAAGATGCTTAGGTCGAGGGTTTAACGTTTAACGCCTCTAGGGCGACGGTAGCCCCGACTGGTGTTGAGGTCAGCGACCTGACTTCAACACTCCTCCTTATTGCATATCTGTTAATCACGACCCATGATCGAGCTTGCTGTTGGTATTTTTAACGGCATTGGCATCGGGTCAGTCTTGTTGATCGCGGCGTTAGGTCTAGCGATTGTGTTTGGGCTGATGGGTGTTATTAACTTGGCTCACGGTGAGTTAATGATGCTGGGTGCTTATGCCACGTTTGTCGTGCAAAATCTCTTCCGAGATTTGGGCGATGGTGTGTTTGGACTCTATATTTTTGTGGCTCTGCCGGTGGCCTTTTTGGTGTCGGCGTTAGCTGGGTTGATTTTGGAACGCGGGGTCATTCGCTTTTTGTATGGACGACCCCTGGAAACGCTGTTGGCGACCTGGGGGGTGAGTTTGATTTTGCGCCAGTTGGTGCGGAGTGTGAATTGGTTGTTGGCGATCGCCATTGTCCTCTTTTGCGCCCTCTTGTTTGGCGGTCTGTGGGCCTTGCGTCGTCGTCCCAACTGGGAGGAAATCCGGGGCTGGGCGATCGCCATTCTCTTACCCCTGTCGTTAGCGATATCAGGAGTCGTCGGCTGGGCGATGACGGGAGTCGAGGCCTTGGCTAGTCCCTGGTTTGGTCCGCGCAATGTGGATGTGACGGCCCCGGCTTGGTTGCGGGGAGGCTTAGAAATAGGCGCCTATCGTCTGCCCTATTCGCGGATGTTCATTATTGTTCTCACCGTTCTCTGTCTCCTGGGAATCTATTGGTTCCTAAATCGCTCCGATTGGGGATTACGGATTCGTTCCGTCACGCAAAATCGCGAGATGAGTGCCTGTTTAGGGATTCCTACGGACACGGTGGATGCCCTCACCTTTGCCCTGGGGTCCGGGTTAGCGGGAATCGCCGGGTGTGCGATTACGTTCCTCGGTTCCGTCGGTCCGAATATCGGGCAAAACTACATTGTCGATACCTTTATGGTGGTCGTCGTGGGGGGAGTGGGCAATATCTTTGGGGCAATTATCGCGGCTTTTGCCATTGGTATTAGTAGCTATCTCTTAGGGTCTGGGGCCTTAGCGCGGTTGGTTGAGGATATCAACTCTCTACAGTTTCTGGCTGATTTTCTAGGCTTTTTTGCCTCGACCAGTATGGCGAAAGTGATGGTCTTTGCCCTCATTATTGCCTTCCTACAAGTGAAGCCTTCGGGCATCTTTCCCCAAAAAGGACGAACCGCTGAATTGTAGTGAATTTGTCCATGAATTTGTCTATGAACTTATCCCGGTTTAGGAGTTGACTAAAACCTTTAAGTGTGATAATGGAAACCTCCAAAATCTTGTCAGCAGCCCGCCCCTCCCGTCGCTCTAAATGGTGGCTAGAACCGGCGATCGCCCTCGGGATTGCCATTGCCGTTGCCGTCATTATGCCCTTATTTTTACCGGTGTTTCGCCTCAAACTCCTGGGGCGCTTTGTGGCCTTGGCGATCGCCGCCTTAGGCATTGACCTCATCTGGGGCTATACCGGCTTATTAAGCCTCGGTCATGGCATCTTCTTCGCCCTTGGGGGCTACGCCTTTGCCATGCACCTAAACTTGCAACTTCCCGAGGGAGAAATTCCCAACTTTTTTAGCCTTTACGGCGTTGAAGAATTGCCCTGGATTTGGCAACCCTTTAATTCCCTGCCCCTGACGATTTTGGCCATTGCGATCGTCCCGGCGATTGTGGCAGCACTCCTGGGCTATTTAGTGTTCCGCAACCGCATTAAAGGGGTCTATTTCTCGATTTTGACTCAGGCAGCTCTGTTGGTGTTTTTTAACTTCTTCAACGGACAGCAAGAACTCATTAACGGAACCAATGGACTCAGTACCAATCGTTATGAATTTTTTGGCGTAGCCGCCGGGTCTAATGAAGCCCAGCTTGCCTTTTTTCAACTGTCCGTGATCATGGTTTGGTTGACCTATCTCCTCTGTCGCTGGTTGACTCAAGGGCGCTTTGGGCGGATGCTCGTTGCCATTCGTGATGATGAAGTCCGCGCCCGGTTTGCGGGCTATGATCCCACCGGCTTTAAAATTTTGGTCTTTGCGGTTTCCGGGGCGATCGCCGGCGTGTCTGGCGCCCTCTATACGGTGCAAACAGGCTTAGTGACCCCCAGTTTTATGGAAGTTGCCTTTTCCATCGAAATGGTGATTTGGGTCGCCGTGGGGGGGCGGGCCAGTCTCATTGGGGCTATTCTTGGGGCGCTGCTGGTGGGAAGCGCTCAAACCGTCCTCAGTGAATGGTCTCCTGAAACCTGGTTATTCTTCCAGGGGGCTTTATTCCTGATTGTCGTGACGGTACTCCCCAATGGACTGTATGGCTGGTTTCGCGATTGGGCCATCCCCAAACTGCGATCGCGCCTGGGCCTACAACCGCGCCTGATTACCTATCCGGACATTGATCTCAACCCGGAGGTACAACAGGAACATGACGAACTCGACAACCCTGACCGCTAGTTCCCCGTTCCCCTGTTATGACTGATGTTATGACTGAAAACATCCTCGAAATCGACAACTTAACCGTTAGTTTTGATGGTTTCAAAGCCCTAAACGCCCTCAACTTTAGTCTGAAAACCGGCGAATTGCGGGTTATTATTGGTCCTAATGGTGCCGGAAAAACCACCTTTCTCGATACCATTACCGGCAAGGTTCAGCCCACAGAAGGTCAAGTGCGCTTTAAAGGCCGCAACTTGCGTAACCTCAACGAACACAAAATTTCTCGTCTAGGAATCGGCCGCAAATTCCAAACTCCCCGTGTTTATCTCAATCTCACGGTGCGAGATAACTTAGATTTAGCCTGTAACCGCAAAAAAGGGGTTTTACAAACCCTGTTTGGTAAACCTGACCATGGAGAACGATTGACCGTAGCCGGGATTTTAGAAACCATCGGTTTAGGGGCCAAGGCTAATCTCGAAGCGGCGTTACTGTCTCATGGGGAAAAACAACGGCTCGAAATTGGGATGTTGGTGGCTCAGTCCCCGGATTTGTTGCTCGTCGATGAACCCGTGGCGGGATTAACGGATGAGGAAACGGAAAATGTGGGAAATCTGTTGCTGACCTTGGCGGAAAATCACTCGATTATCGTGATTGAGCATGATATGGAGTTTGTGCGCCAAATTGCTCGTCAGGTGAGTGTCTTACACCAAGGATCGCTTCTGTGTGAGGGAACTATGGATGAGATTCAAAGCAATCCCCGTGTGATTGAAGTCTATTTAGGTCCATCGGAAGAGGAGGAATAATCATGCAAGCCACGGAAATGAGAACCGTTACTCCAAACTCGGGGTTGATGATGCAGGTCTCTGGGTTAAATGTCTATTACGGGGAAAGTCATATTTTACGGAATGTGGATTTGAGTGTACCGGTGGGCCAGATGGTCTGTTTGATTGGTCGTAATGGGGTCGGGAAAACGACGCTGTTAAAGACGATTATGGGCTTGCTGTCTCCCCGTTCGGGGCAGATTAACCTCTGCGATCGCCCCCTGTTGCCCTTATCCACCCCTCGCCGCGCTCAAGCGGGAATTGGCTATGTCCCCCAGGGTCGAGAGATTATTCCCCGAGTGACGGTTAAGGAGAATCTGTTGCTGGGGTTAGAAGCTCGTCCAGGACGCTCTAGCAAGCGTATTCCCGATGAGATTTTTGAGCTATTTCCGGTCCTAGAGACCATGTTGGGACGGATGGGGGGCGACCTCAGTGGTGGCCAACAGCAACAGTTGGCGATCGCCCGCGCCTTGATGGGACAGCCTCGCCTCTTGTTACTCGACGAACCCACCGAGGGCATTCAACCTTCGATTATTTTAGAAATTGAGGCGGCGGTGCGTCGCATTATTGAACGCACCGGTATTTCTGTGCTACTCGTCGAACAACATTTGCACTTTGTCCGCCAAGCCGATCGCTACTATGCCATGCAAAAAGGGGGGATTGTCGCCTCTGGTGCCACTCAAGATCTCTCTCAGGAGGTGATTCAGCAGTTTTTGGCCGTTTAACGGGCCAGGTCCCGAGTCCGGTGTTAGAGAGACTCCGTGTATTACTCAATTTTTGCGAAATTGTCAAGATTTTTCTGAGAATTTGCCCTAAAAAAATGGCAGATGTGAAAAAAATCTTCAAATCAAGATAAATTAATACTTTCAACGATCCAGATCGGGCAAACACCCATTAGAATGAGTCAGTGAAACATCGGAAGACCAACAGTTTCAGGGTTTTACCTCAAAAAAACCCCGTCGATGTTTCCTGCCTAAAGTGTCCTCAAGACCTTTTCGGGCAGTTGTGAACCCCTACTATCTGACCTTAAGGAGATATCCCGATATGAATAAAGGAGAACTCGTCGATCGCGTGGCCGCGAAAGCGAACGTCACCAAGAAGGAAGCCGATGCCGTCTTAACGGCAGCCCTCGAAACCATCGTGGAAGCGGTGTCGAGTGACGATAAAGTCACCCTCGTTGGCTTCGGTTCCTTTGAAGCCAGAGATCGTAAGGCCCGGGAAGGCCGCAACCCCAAAACCGGCGACAAAATGGTCATCCCCGCCACCAAGGTTCCCGCCTTCTCCGCTGGCAAGCTGTTCAAGGAAAAGGTTGCGCCGAGCAACTAATCTCGTCCCACGTCTTTAAAGTCTGTGTGGGTATTACCGCATTGATGCTGGGCAGTCCCCTGAGACTGTCCAGTTTTGCTATGGGGGAAGGATAGGCAAGAGGCAAGAGGCAAGAGGCAATAGGGGGGGAAGGGTTCAGTCTCCGAGATGGGTATTGCCGGACTGGGTTTTGCGGATGAGGCGCTCTTGGGAGAGGATGATGAGCGTCGCGAGAGTGGAGATCACTAACATCATCAACGAGGCGACGGCGGCTTGGGTGAAGGCGACATTTTCTGCTGTGGCTTGCCAAATTTCCGTGGCCAAGCTGCGGAAACCGATGGGAGAGAGTAATAATGTCGCGGGTAGTTCTTTGAGGGCCGTTAGGAAAATTAGCATCGCTCCGCTGATGATTCCTGGACGGACTAAGGGAATGGTCACTTCTCGTAAGGTTTGCCAGGGGGTTCGCCCTAAACTGCGGGCCGACTCTTCTAAACTCGGGGATACCTGTAACAGAG
The DNA here is from genome assembly GCF_046483825.1 of Sodalinema sp. Taxonomy (NCBI): domain Bacteria; kingdom Bacillati; phylum Cyanobacteriota; class Cyanophyceae; order Oscillatoriales; family Oscillatoriaceae; genus Sodalinema; species Sodalinema sp. The sequence continues at coordinate 9,269 of NZ_JAWOCL010000029.1, read as the reverse complement.
AACTACGCAGGGTTCCTACCCCTTGAGGGATAAAGAGGACTAAGTAGGCAAACAAGAGCATCGGTATGCTTTGGTAAAGCCAGGTGAGATAGTTCGCGCCAAAGAACACCAGGGATAAGGCCACAACGATGCCCGGCATCCCAAACCCGATGTAGGAAAATCGCTCTAAGAGACTGGTGAGGGGACTGGGGAAGCGTACGGCTAAAATGGCCACCGGTAGGGCGAAGATGACGGCTACTAGGGCGGCTAACCCGGCACTGTAGATGGAATTGAGGGCTGAGGGTAACATGCCTGTGATTAAGCCGATCGCACTCTGGCCGGCAATCATACCCCGTCCTAACCAAAATAAGAGGACGCTTAGGGGCATGACTAGGGATAAGAGAAAAACAAGGCTGCAAAATCCTAAGGCCAGCCATTTCCAGGGACCGAGGGCAATTAAGCTGGGTTGATGTTGACCCGCTGAGCCGAGACTATAATAGGCGGCTTGCGATCGCGCCCGATATTCCAGCCACAAAATTAGCCCCACCAAGGCCACTAAAATTAGGGCTAAGGCGGCGGCCATGCTGCGATCGAAACTGGAGCGATATTGCAGGAAAATGACCCGCGTAAAGGAGTCGAAGCGCATTAACCCCGGTGTGCCAAAGTCTTGTAGGGCGTAGAGAGCAACCAGCAAGGCCCCGGCGGCGATCGCGGGCCGCAATTGAGGCAAAGTCACGCGCCAAAAGGTTTCATAATAGCTATAGCCCAGACTCAAGGAGGCTTCTTCCATAGCCGGGTCCATCCCTTGCAGACTCGCCCGCACCGTCAGCAAGAGATAGGGATAGGAAAACAGGCTCGTGGCTAAAATCACCCCAGTCCAGCCATAAATCGAGGGAAGCCGTTGTACGCCCCAGGGTTCGAGTAGAATTTGCAGCATACTCCCCCTCGGTCCAGCAAAGGCCAAGAGCGCAAAACTCCCCACATAGGTCGGAATGGCCAGAGGAAGGGTTGAGGTGACATTCCAGAATCGTCGTCCCGGTAAGTCGGTGCGAACGGTTAGAAAGGCCAGGGGAATGGCAATCAAGGCCGAGAGCAGGGTGACCGCGAGGGTCATCCCGATACTATTGAGGAATACTTCTAGGGTGCGGGGTCGTTGCAGAATCTCCCCGAAGTCCGCTAAGCCAATCCCCAAGGCTCGGATCAGCAAATAGACTAACGGTAATGCCATCCCCACCGCCACCAGGACCGCCATGATGATTAAGAACAGGGGGGGACGCGATCGCCCTGAGGTTTGGGGTTTAGGCGACGCGGCTTGGGGTTGTGGCTCCATGAGGGTGTTGGTGATGGGGAAGAGGCAAGGTTAATCAAGACCACATTGTAGCCAATGCCGCCTCATTCGGATAGATGCCGCCCCACCCGATCAGATGGGGCAAAACCCGTTATAACGCTCCGGTTTCTTGCAGGAGATTGAGGGTTCCTTCTAAGTCTTCTAAACTGCTTAGATCGATATCGGGGGGGTTAATCTCAGAAATGGGCATTTGCTCGTTAGGAGGCTCAATGCCGTCAATCAGGGGATACTCACTATTGCCCTCAGCAAAGTGTTGTTGGGCTTCTGGGGTGAGCATGAACTGCACGAAGGATTCAGCGGCTTCGGGTTGGTCGCTACTGTCGAGGATGGCCACACCGGCAATGTTAATCATCGATCCCACATCCCCGCTGGGATAATGATGGGCGACGGGGAAGTCGGCATCTTCGGCTTGGAAACGGGCCAGGTAATAGTTATTGACTAGGCCCACTTCGATTTCACCGCGACCGAGAGCTTCGATAATGGCGGTATTGTTGCGATAGACCTGAGCATCGTTCGCGACCATGGCTTCGAGCCATTCTCGCGCTCGCTCTTCTCCTTCATGTTCTCGTACGGCGGAGACAAAGGCTTGGAAGGAGCCATTGGTGGGCGCCCAGCCGATACGACCTGACCATTCGGGTTCCGTCATTTCCCAAATCGAGTCGGGGACTTCGTCTGCGTTGAGCGAATCGGTATTGTAGGCAAAGACTCTGGCGCGTCCGGTAATGCCAATCCATTGGCCTTCTCGGGAACGGAATCTGGGATCGACTTGACTCAGTAGGTTCTCAGGGATGTCGCGAGTTCGACCTTCTTTCTGTAAGGCTCCCAATGCACCAGCATCTTGGGCGAAGTAAATATCGGCCGGGGAGTTTTGCCCTTCTTCTAGGATCGTCGCGGCCAGTTCGGCGGTGTCGCCGTAGCGGACATTCACCTCGATGCCGGTTTCGGCTTCAAAGCGATCGAACATCGGACCAATGAGATCTTCGCCACGGCCCGAATAGACGACGAGGCTTGTATCTTCGGTGCTGGCGGTTTCACCTTCTCCGGTCGGACTATCTTGGGTTCCACAAGCAATCAGCACAGTGCTGGTTGCGGCGGCTAACCCGATCAGGGACATAATTTTTCTTCGTTTCACGAGATCCTCCAAACTCTCAATTGAGGTGAGAGTTCATAATAATTGTCAATTGGGCAGGTAAAATTAAACACAAGAAATCGACCTGGCGTGACCTGAATTGCACTGAGATTCTAGGTCTCAATTCAGGTTATCTCTCACTTTCCCCCTCTGAAGGCGATTCAGGGGAGATTGCTGAGCTTGCAACGCCAGCCGTTTGGGTTATGACGTGATGTCATCCTCTGGATCATCTATAGTTCTAATTCAGAATAATTCTGAATTAGAATTCACCCTAATGACACTAATTCTCATCGAGGACTTTGTCAAGATGTGGAGCGAGTTTTCCTGAGATGGCTTCAGTCTCTCACCGGGCCGCGCCGCGAGAGAGGAGTCGAAAACTTTGCAAATCGGGGAATTGACGGATGGCGATGTCGAGGCAATTGCGAGGGGATTGGCGGTTGGCGAGCTTGCTATAGAGGATTTCGAGGAAGGGGACGAGGTGCTGATAGGAGATGGAGCGTTCGGGAACAACCACCCCAGACGCGCCAGCGTTGAGGAAGGCATCAGCGAGGGGATAGACACTGGCAGCACCGCTGACGACAAGTTTACCCCGCCATTGGCTCATCATCTCAATATCTTGGGGCGAGAGGCGATCTTGGGGCCGGCGATCGCGGATTTTTTCAGCCTTAGACCATCCGAGAACCAGGCCATCGCGATCGCCGTGGAGGGCCAAGTGAACCACATCAACGGACTCATCCCCGAGACATTTCTGCAACAAGCTACGATTGAGGAAGGTTCGTCGGTCCCAAATCCCGTCATTGCTATACACTTGGCAAGGAATGCTGAGGCGTTCAAAGGCTTGGGAGAGCATCAGGGTTTCGGTTTGTTTGCGGATTTCGGGATTCCGACAAACTTCAAAGATGGCTACATTCATAACTCGACTTCCCTTGCTCCCCAGGCGGCTTTAGTGGCATTCTATCAAACCAGCCTCTTTCGGGGGCGATCGCCACGAGAAGGCCTCCACAAAACTTCCCCTGTTCCCTGTTCCCTGTTCCCTATTCCCTGTTCCCTGTTCCCTGTTCCCTGTTCCCTGTTCCCTGTTCCCTGTTCCCTGCTCCCTGTTCCCTGTTCCCTGTTCCCTGTTCCCTATTCCCCGTTCCCTTCTTCCCCCCATGGTTTACATCAAGGAAATCGAACTCACCAACTTTAAATCCTTTGGGGGAACCACCAGAGTCCCGTTCCGCCGGGAGTTTACGGTGATTTCGGGGCCGAATGGTTCTGGGAAATCGAATATCTTAGATGCTCTGTTGTTTTGTCTGGGAATCGCCTCGTCGAAAGGGATGCGAGCCGATCGCCTGCCGGATTTGGTCAATCAACAGCAAAATAAACGCAAATCGACGGTGGAGGCCAGCGTCAGTGTCACCTTTGATTTGTCCCCTGAGGATCGCTTGTGGCAACGGGTGCAAGCTAATGAGACTCCTGAAGAGACTCCCGAAGAGACTCCCGAAGAGACTCCCGAAGAGACTCCAAATCAGAACGCCTCGGAAGACGACGCAACACCGCAACATCGAGATTGGCGGGTCACGCGGCGGCTACGGGTGACACGGTCGGGAGGCTATACCTCACAATATGCCATCAATGGTGAAGTCTGTACCCTGGGCGAGTTACATGAACAACTCAATGAGTTGCGCGTCTATCCCGAGGGCTATAACGTGGTGCTTCAGGGGGATGTCACCAGTATTATCTCCATGAACGCTCGGGAACGCCGCGAGATTATCGATGAGTTGGCGGGGGTGGCGGCCTTCGATCGCAAAATTGATCGGGCCAAAGACAAATTCGCCGAAGTCGAGGAACGCGAAGATCGTTGTCGTATTGTCGAGAAAGAACTGACAACCCAACGCGATCGCCTGGCCGCCGATCGCCTCAAAGCCGAACAATATCAACGATTGCGCCAGGAATTGCAAGAAAAACAAGCCTGGGCGCGGGTATTACAGTGGCAGCAATTGCGTCAACGCCAAGAACAGATTAGGGAACAACTCGCGGCCGGCGATCGCACTCGGGGAGAACTCCAGGAGAGTCTGGCCCAACTCACCCAGACTCTGAAACAGGCCAGCGATGAACTGGATCTGTTAAATCAGCAAGTGAAGGCCTTGGGGGAAGATGAACTCTTGGCCCGTCAGTCAGAATTAGCCCGTCAGGACGCCGAACAGCAGCAACGCCAGCAACGACAGCAGGAGTTGCAACAACACTGTCAGGAATTGCAGACGGCGATCGGCCAAACCGAGACGGCGATCGCTCAAACCCACCAGCAACAGGAGCAACTGCGGCAACAACAGCAACTGCTCGAAACCGACCAACTCCCCACCCTACGGGAGTCACGAGAATTGGCTCAAGGGGAACTCGAACGAGCGCGAGAGTCCGCCAACGCCCTCGCCGATCGCGCCCAGGCCTGGGTCCAACAACAAACTCAACTGCGTCAACAAACCGAAACCCTCCTAGGAACCCTAGAACCCCAACGCACCGAACAGGCCCAACTTCAGGAACGACTGGCTCAATTGGGGGAACAACTCAGCCAACGAGAGACGGCGATCGCCCAACGAGAGGAGCAACTGCACGAGAGTCGACAAGACTATGACCAACTCCAGGAGTCCGAAACCAAGGCCCAGGAGCATCTGCAACAACTCGAACGCACCAGCCAAGCCGCCGAAGAAGAATTGCAGATTCAGCAAGACACCCAAACCCGTCTCTTGCAGGAACAGCGGGACAAACAACGCCGCCTCGATAAGCTCGAAGCCCAAAATCAAGCCCTCCAGGAAGCCTCGGGCAGTTACGCCAGTCAAGTGGTGGAACAGTCAGGATTGAGCGGAGTCTGTGGGTTGGTATCCCAACTTGGACGGGTCGAAAGCGACGTGCAAATCGCCCTGGAAACGGCTGCCGGGGGACGATTGGGGTTTGTTGTCGTTGAAGATGATTTAGTCGCCTCTGCGGCGATTCAGCTTCTGAAAGAGAAACGGGCTGGGCGGGCGACTTTTTTACCCCTAAATAAGATTCGCGCCCCTCGGTTTCAGCGATCGCCTGAGGTGGAACGGAGTCCCGGTTTTATTGACTATGCCGTGAATCTGATTGATTGCGAAGAACGCTATGACAACATTTTTGCCTATGTGTTTGGCTCAACGGTGGTCTTTAACACCTTAGATAATGCCCGTCGTCTGTTGGGACAAGCGCGGATGGTGACCCTGGATGGGGAACTCCTCGAAGCCAGTGGGGCCATGACGGGGGGAAGTCAGCGGCGGGGATCGTCCCATCTGCATTTTGGCCATGTGGACACTGGGGAATCGGCGGAAGTCAAGGGGTTACGCGATCGCCTGCGGCAGATTGGCGAGATTCTCGAACGCTGTGAGGGGGAGATTTTGCGCTGGAGTAGTGAACTCAAGTTGGGGGCGAAGGCTCTAATGGAGGCGAAACAGCAACATCGGGAACACCAATTGCGCCGGGAACGACTGGGGCAAGATATTGAGAGTTTACAGCAGCAACAAGAGCAGGGGCGATCGCAACAACGCCAACAACGCCAGGAACTTGACAGCAACCAGGCTCGTTTGACGCAACTGCAACAGCAACTCCCGCAACAGGAACAGCAGTTGCAAGGCCTGCGAGAACAACTGGCTCAATTGGAGAAATCCCAAACCCACCAAGAATGGCAACAGTATCAACAGGAGATTCAACAGCGCGAAGAAATCCTGGCCCAACGCACCCGGAGTTTGCGAGACGCCGAAGAACGGTTGCGGGAATTAGTCCGTCAACAGGAGCGATTGGTTGAGAAAACCCAGGAACGTCAGCAGCAGTTGGGGGAACTTCAGCATCGCCGTCAGGAGATTGAGCAGCAACAGCAGCAAGTCGCGCAGCAATTAGAGGAATTAGAGGCCCAGATGGCTCAGACTCGTGCCAGTTTTGCTGAAATTGAGGCCAAATTGGGGGAAGAGAAACAGGCCCGCGATCGCGCCGAAGCCCGACTCCGGGAATTGCGCGTCAGCCAACAACAAACCGACTGGCGATTACAGAAACTCCAAGAAACCCAAGACGGGCGAGTTGAACAACTCCAGCAAGTGCGCGAACAACTGCGGGAACAAGAGCAAGAACTCCCCAACCCGCTCCCAGAAGTCCCCCCCCAGCTCAAACTTGAGGCCTTAGACAAAGAACTCCGTAGCCTCGCCAAACGCATCGAAGCCATGGAACCGGTGAATATGTTGGCCCTAGAAGAATTTGAGCGCACCCAAGCTCGTCTAGGGGAACTCACCGAGAAACTGGCCATCCTGCAAGATGAACGGCAGGAGTTGCTATTACGCATTGAAAACTTCACCACCCTGCGTTTACGGGCGTTTAAAGAGGCTTTTGACGCAGTGAATGAGAATTTTGCCCAAATCTTCGCTGAACTGTCTCAGGGGGACGGACATCTGCAACTGAGCGACCCGGAAGACCCGTTTAATGGCGGGTTGAACTTAGTGGCTCATCCGAAAGGGAAGCCGGTGCAACGGTTGGCCTCGATGTCAGGAGGGGAGAAATCCCTGACGGCCTTGAGTTTTATCTTTGCTCTGCAACGCTATCGTCCCTCGCCTTTTTATGCGTTTGATGAGGTGGATATGTTTCTGGACGGGGCAAATGTGGAACGATTAGCTAAAATGATTAAAAAGCAAGCCCAAGCCGCACAATTTATTGTTGTGAGTTTGCGCCGTCCGACCATTGCCGCTGCCGCGAGAACCATTGGTGTCACCCAAGCACGAGGTGCTTATACCCAAGTCTTGGGATTAACGTTGCAACAGCAACGACCCACGGAACACCAAGAATCTTTCTCGCCAGAGCGATCGGTCTGATAGTACAGTATATTAACCAGGATTCGACTCGTAGGATTCCATCTAGAATGACATCCGAACACATCCGTCAACGCTCCGATCTGTTAGGAACCCAAGTCATCACCCGCGACGGCGGGAGGCGGCTCGGAGTCGTCAGCCAAATTTGGGTAGATATCGATCGCCGGGAAGTCGTCGCCCTCGGAATGCGAGATAATATCCTGGCGGTGGCTGGGTTGCCCCGTTACATGCAGCTCGATCGCATCCGCCAGATTGGTGATGTCATCCTAGTAGACAGCGATGAAGTCATCGAAGACGATCTCGATGTTGAGATGTACAGCACCATCATCAACAGCGAGGTGATTACGGAAGTCGGCGAACTCCTCGGCAAAGTGCGAGGCTTCAAGTTCGACACCCGCGATGGCAAAGTCGTCTCCATCATTGTCGCCTCGATTGGCATTCCCCAAATTCCTGAACAACTGCTGAGTACCTATGAACTCCCCATTGAGGAGATTGTCAGCAGTGGCCCGAATCGTCTGATTGTCTTTGAAGGGGCCGAAGAACGGTTGACTCAGTTATCCGTTGGCGTGATGGAACGCCTAGGCTTAGGGAGTGCGCCCTGGGAACGGGAGGAAGAAGAAGAGTTTTACACCCCCACCGCTCGCCCCGAAAATCAGTTAGGCAGCGGCGTTCCCACCGCTCCCCCAGAGCCACGCCGTCGGGTGGTGCAAGCTCCCGTCGAGCAGCAATGGGATGAAGACGAATGGACGCAACCGGAACCCGAACCCCTCTACGAGCCGGAACCTGAGCCGGTGTATGTGGAGTACGACGAGCCGGAGACGGAAAACTGGAGCGAAACCACTCGCAATCCTTACGAGCCACCCTATGAGCCGGAGCCGTACCGGGAGGAACAGGTGTATGAGGAAGCCGAGTATCCTGACTATTCTCAACCGGTAGAGTACGAAGACATTGAAGCTGACGCTTGGTCTGAGGAAGAGGATTCTCGGGTGTATGACCCCCCGAAGGTCAATATCCCTCAGAAGAGCAAACAGCCTGAGTATGAAGAAGAGGCTGGATATTAGGCACTTATCCGAGTTCCTTGTCTCATCCTCTCGTGTCATGGCTGAAGCCGTGACACGTCTCCTAGATGCTCGGACTCCCTATTTACGGAGGCTAAGGGATTGAACTCAAACATTTTTACATCGAGTGGTATTGTTGCCATCCCCCTGCTGCTGTTCTCCATCCTGTCCCTCGCCTTAATCGCAGAACGCTGTTACTTTTGGCTCCGCATCTTGCGCCGACAGGATACGGTGCTGAAACGGGTTTTTCAAGTCCTCGAATCGGATTGGTATTCTGCAATTAAGATTCTTAAAAGAAACTTACAATTTCCCATTTGTCGCATTTTTTTAGAAGCCTTGGAGTTAGAGGCGGCGACCATTGAGGAGTTTCAAATAGCCCTAGAAACCGCCGCCCGAGCTGAGGTTCCTGTCCTACGGCGGTTTAATACGGTGTTTGATACGATTGTCGCTGTATCTCCCTTGTTGGGGTTATTAGGGACGGTATTGGGGCTAATGACCTCCTTTGCCTCTCTGAGACTTGGGGATGTCAGCCAGAGTGATACCATCGGCGTCACCGGCGGAATTAGTGAAGCGCTGGGATCGACGGTATTGGGTTTGGTGGTGGCGATTGTTACGTTGTTATTTTCCAATGCCTTTCGGAGTTTTTACCGTCGTCAAATTGCCTTAATTGAAGAGTATAGCGGACGGTTAGAGCTAATGTTTAGGAAGCTAGAACGTCCGGCGGTTTCAAAGGCGGCGGTTTCAAAGGTTAAGCGGGATAGTTAGCATGGCTGATGTGGCAGAAGTGTCCTGGCCCCCTCCCCCTCATTTCCCCCTCGTGTCATGGCTCAAGCCGTGACACGGAGTCTGGGCGGCGGAGCCGCCCAGACTCGGAAGGCTCTGCTTTCCCAAAGTAGGGGCGAAAAATTTTT
>NZ_JAWOCL010000228.1:0-6238 GCF_046483825.1 Sodalinema sp. | reverse complement strand
GGATAAATATTTGAAGCGTCTTTTATAACTTCCATAGAATTAGCATTGGTAAGCTTTACGCAAGATTATAATTGACAATGCAATACAGGTTTACTGCTAAGCCTTGAATTCTTGTCTGTAAGGGTACTCCATTTAAGAGGATTTTGTCAAGCACTGGGTGCATCTCAGATAAGCTAATGAGTAGATATACTCAACACCTATGTGGGATGCGGTGGTGTTGTACCTGCCGGGGTTGGAAGCGGCGGTGCGGAAGCTCATTGACGAGGTGAAGCCATGAAGAAGAAACTGGCAGCCCAGACCGCCCGAAAACCGTAGTAAGATAACAAACGCCCATCAGTAAGCTGAGCCAAACCCCATGCGACTGTCCCAAATGCTCCTCGTCACCCTGCGCGAAGACCCCGCCGAGGCAGAAATCCCCAGCCATAAACTCCTGTTGCGGGCCGGTTACATCCGACGAGTCGCTAGTGGCGTGTACGCCTACCTCCCCCTGATGTGGCGCGTCTTGCAGAAGGTGTCCGCCATTGTCCGCGAGGAGATGAACGCCACCGGCGCCCAGGAATGTCTACTTCCCCAACTGCAACCCTCCGAATTATGGCAAGAGTCGGGACGCTGGGACACCTATACTAAGGCAGAAGGGATTATGTTCGCCCTCACCGATCGCCAAGGCCGGGATATGGGACTCGGCCCCACCCATGAAGAAGTCATTACCGCGATCGCCCGCGACTGTATCCAATCCTATCGCCAACTTCCCCTTCACCTCTATCAAATTCAAACCAAGTTCCGGGACGAAATTCGCCCCCGCTTCGGCTTGATGCGCGGCCGGGAGTTCATTATGAAGGATGGCTATTCCTTCCATACCGACGAGGACAGCCTCAAACAAACCTACGCTGATATGGACCAGGCCTATCGCAATATCATCCGTCGCTGTGGCTTAGCCTTCCAAGCCGTTGAAGCCGATTCTGGGGCCATTGGTGGGTCCGGTTCCCAAGAGTTTATGGTTCTGGCGGAGGCTGGGGAAGATGAAGTTCTCTATGTCGAGGATGGAAGTTACGCCGCCAACGTGGAAAAAGCGGTCTCGCTTCCCCCCGATGCTGAACCCTCGGCTTTCACCAGCTACGAGAAACGGGATACCCCCGACACCGCCACCATCGCCTCAGTCTGTGAGATGCTCAATTGTTCGCCAACTCAGGTGGTGAAAAATGTTCTCTATCAGGCGGTTTATGATACGGGACTTACGGTGTTGGTCTTGGTGAGTCTTCGTGGCGATCGCGATGTGAATGAAGTCAAACTGCAAAATGAACTGACTCGCCGCGCTGGAGATTATAAAGCCAACGCCCTGATGTCTCTGGAGGTTCCTGATGCCGAGGCGCAACAAAAATGGGCGGCAAAACCTCTCCCCCTCGGCTATATTGCCCCGGATTTAGGAGATGATTGGATTCAGCCCCAAAAACAGGTTCATCCTAAGTTTTTACGCTTAGGAGATAATACCGTAAAAGACTTGACAAACTTCGTGACAGGTGCTAATGAAACGGGCTATCACGTGGTGGGGGCCAATTGGGGCCAGTCCTTTACCTGTCCGCCTCTGCTGGATTTAGATAAGGCTATGGCGGGCGATCGCTGTCTCAAAAACCCCGAGTTCACCCTACAAACCGCCCGAGGCATTGAAGTAGGGCATATCTTCCAGTTGGGAACCAAGTATTCCCAAGCCCTGGGTGCAATGTTTACCGCTGAAAACGGGAAAGGGAATCCCCTGGTGATGGGCTGTTATGGAATTGGGGTATCTCGTTTAGCCCAATCGGCCGTGGAACAGTCTCATGATAAGGATGGCATTATTTGGAATCCGGCGATCGCCCCCTATCATGCCATCATTACCGTTCCCAATATCAATGTCGAAGAACAGATGCAGGTGGCCGAACAACTATACGAAGAACTCAACGCCGCCGGAGTGGAAACTCTCATAGACGATCGCAAAGAACGGGCCGGCGTGAAGTTCAAAGATGCCGATTTGATGGGGATTCCCTATCGCGTGGTTACCGGGCGGGCGATCGCCAACGGCAAGGTTGAAGTGGTACAACGGGCCACCCAGGAGAAACAAGAACTGGAGATTTCCCAAGTTGTCTCAACTCTGAGAACCTGGCTCGAAGCGAGTCAATCTTAAGATCGCAAACCCCGTCGGAACAGGGCAAGCCACCTGCTATCCCCTCCCAGGAGGGGTGCCCGGAGGGCGGGGTGGGTTTTTCCCTATTCCCTCTTGCCATCCCCTCTTGGGAGGGGTTAAGGGTGGGTTATGCCTCTTGCCTTCTTCTCCCCTGTTCCCTTCTTCTAAAACTCATAATTCTCATCTCCAACCCATAAACTGATGGGAACCGCATGAGCACCATTACTCACCTTAATTTGCACCACAAAGGCTTCAGGTTCATCAACTTGAATTTGGCGAATGTGATTGTTAATATCATTGCGTTGATCTTCGGGCATATAATAGCGTTCCAAGCCGTAGAGAATTTGCCAATTGCGGGCTTGTCCCTGGAGGGCAATTTGGGTCGCGGGGAGATTCTCGGGAGGCTCTGAACTGACGGCGACCGGAGTCCAGGGACGTGGCGGTTCGCCGGGATTGGCGACCTCGCTGGGTTCTTCGAGAATCACGTAAAAGTCGAAGGACTGCTGCGAGTAACCGTTCGGGGAATGAAACACCTCATCGCCGCCGGGAAGTTGCTCTAACACCTCTCGCCGAGAAATCTCATAACTGAGGGTTTGATAATAGCCCCGTAGAAAATCATAGGGGTCAACGGGAGCCGTTTGCAGGACAACGGGAGTCCCCGTCATAACAGTATGGGCATCACGAGCGGGAACCGCTAAAATGAGCAATCCTTGCAACAACAACGGTAACCAAAAACGCCATTGGGGAAGGCGACGTTTGCTCGATTGTGGCTGAAGTTGAGGTTCAGTTTCGGGGGACGTGGTAATTGTTGGCTGAGTCATGAGTTGTGTTCCTGGAGTTGCGGTGAGGAGAGTCGTTTGGTTTGCCCGATGTTGCGTTCAAACCAAAGTCCGGCCAAAATTACGCCAACGCCACAGGCGGCGAAGACGATCGCCTTGGTGACCAGGCCGGTGTTATATTCCAAGGTGCGCGTCATAATCCCGACAATGAGCAGGATCATACCGCTCCAAAAGCTGCGACGACTGCCCAGGGCCAGTCCATCTCGGATGGCGGCGATGGAGAGGACGAAAAAGAGAATGTTGAACAGTAATGGCCCGAGGACAACCAGGGGGGTGAGGTTTAAATGCACGTAAAGACTTCCCCCCGTCAGGAGTATCATGATGGCGATGACTCCGGTATTGAGCGATCGCTCCTGAGTGAGACTAAAATTGGCCAAACGACGGCCCAGTTTCAGCCACAGCCAGATGGCTAGGCTCGAACAGATGAGAAAATCGACCATCACATGAGTCACCCAGGAGAATCTGAACATCTCTGGAACCATTGAGATCGAGGCCCAGCCGTTGAATGAGAGAACGTAAAAAATAACAGCCAGCCAAATTAAGGCGATATTGCGGGCGATCGCCTGAAATGACGGTTCAATCCATTTTCGGGGAGATTGGGCGCTATAGCCCCATAGAAGCGCCGCTGGAAGTACGATCGCCACCTCTAGTTTCCAGTTGGCGATCGCTGTCAGGTTCATGAAAAATGACAGGCTAAACAGCAACGCCCCCAAACCAAATGTGACGCGAGAGCGGCTACGATGAGCGAGGGGTAGAAACAAAACCAGGCTCAACAGGGGCATATGAACGATCGCCAACTGATAGAATGACAGATCACTAACATTCATTGCGTCAATCGTCCCCCGTAGGTAGCCAAACCCCACTAAGAGCAGCGATAAAATACTCAAGGCCGGCATCGCCAAACTCAAGGCCATCAGCCAGACGGCGAATCCCCAAACCAAACAAAGTTGGTACAGTTCGCCGGTCTGGTGAAACATCTGGGAGACGAGAGAAATGTTAGCCCCTAACGTCAATCCTCCCAAAAGAAGTAAAGCCGCCCCCAGTTTTTTTAGGCCATTTTTAGCGGGCGATCGCCATAAATAAAAGCCAATTGTATTAATCGCCAAAAAGGTCACCATTAATAAAATGACCTTGACCTCGCGGCTCCAAACCGTCCAATTCGCCGCGACAAATGTAATCACCCCTAAGCCGAGAAGAATCCCTCCTAGACTAATCAGGATGGTCGTAAACTGACCGCGAGCCTGAGATTCAATCTCCTCAAACTCATAGCGATCAGCAAGTTTTCCGTATAGTTGGGCATCAATTAAGCCCTCATTCCACCATTGCTCCGACTCTTGACGAAGTTGGCGGCGAAATTTCTCCGAAGCCATATCAAACTGACTCCCGTTATAATCAGGTTGTCCTTAGCTTACGCTCAGATGACCGATATGACCCTCGGGAATAGACAGTTTCTTAATAGGAAAGAGAACGGAAAACAACTCAAAAACTGTCCCAAGCCGTTCCTAAAACATCCCTAAGAGGGAGATTGCATGAGGGGATTTTCGTTTTCATCGACTCGGGGAAGTCCTAAACTATAGTTGCGAACCGGCGCACCGAGGTTATAGCTGAGTTGCCCCTGTTGCAACATCGATCGCACAAAATGCTCCAAATCCGAGCCAATGCGGCGGATATTGTACTCGTTTAAATCCTGGCCCGCACTCGCGGCCACCAATTCCTCAAACTTGTCATACACCTGTTGCACCGTCTCATCAGTCCAAACCAGTTCATTGTCGGGATCGATGTCTAGGGTGAGTTTATCAGGGCTGGGGACAATATCTCTTCCTTCGATTTCAGCCGTAAAAATGCGAATGTGGCGGGTCGTGGATTTGAGCAGCACAGGTGAGATGGACATAGGACAACAAGTCGAACAACAAATAGAACAATAAACTGAATCGGCAAATTCACGGTAAAGACCGTCTGACAGCGGCTTGACTCGCGGATTGTACCGACATTGTAACGGTCTGTTGCCGATGCAGACAAGGTTTCTACCGTTTAGGGGAGGAGATCCGGCGAGACTCCTGCTAGGATTGAGGGCAGTAGTTGGTCATGGTTCAAAGAAAACGACGTGAAAGACCCGTTTGTGCGATCGCCTCGTCTGGTCGATCCAGCAGACAACATTGTTCAGCAGGCCCGCCAGGGAAGTATTGCCGCCATCGTTCAGGTGTTAAATGATAACCTGACCGATCTCGGTGTGCGGACTCGGGCCGTCTTTGCTGACGGTTGGCTGCAACTTCTGTGTGAGTCTCCCCAGGCGGACGGCCTGAAGATGGAAGAAGTGGTTGAGCGGATTCAAAGTATCCTCGAAAGTGTTTCTCCGCGCAACATTCGCCGCGTGAATGTCAACTGTCGAGTTGCACGAGAAGACCAACTGCTTTGGCTCGATGAAATCCGTCGCGATCCTGAAAATCAACTGTTATGGTCCGAGCCGATCTCGATTCGACGGCCTAATCTCTTCAAACGACTCCTAACCACTTGGCGAACTCCGACCGGCCCTCGTAAAGTCGCCTTACCTCGGCGGCTGCAACCCTCACAACCTCGTAACCCCGAGCGCGATCGCCAAACCTTGATTGGGGCGGTTATCGTTGTGATTGTATTGCTCCTCGGCGGCTTTTGGGCCTACCGAACCTGGATCGTATCTCTCCCGTCAGAGTCAACAGATATCCCTCCCCAGGAGCCAGAAACGCCCCAAACCGATCCTTCCCCGCCTCCCGCAACTCAGAGCGACCCCTTTGCTCAAGCGGTTAGTCTGGCAGAACAGGCCTCTCTTGCCGGACAAACGGCTCAAAGCCGCGCTGAATGGCTCGATTTAGCCGCCAAATGGCAACGGGCCGCTGATCTCATGGCTGAAGTTCCCTCCGATGATTCGCGCTACCCAACCGCTCGCGATCGCACCCAACTCTATCGCCAAAATAGTCGCGTGGCTCAACAACGCGCTGAACAAGTTGATCAGGCGACAGATTAGCTGTTCTTTAACTCGGCGGATCACTATTATCGCCGTTCTCCCCGTCTTCTGAATCAGTCTGGGGTGTCTCGGGAGTCTCTGTCTCGGAAGTTTCTGTCTCAGGAGTTTCTGTCTCAGGAGTTTCTGTCTCAGGAGTCTCTGTCTCAGAAGTCTCTGTCTCAGAGGTTTCTGTCTCAGAAGTTTCCGCCTCAGGAGTTTCTGTCTCAGAAGTCTCTGTCTCAGAGGTTTCTGTCTCAGAAG
>NZ_JAWOCL010000224.1:0-31390 GCF_046483825.1 Sodalinema sp. | reverse complement strand
GTCGTTATCCCAGGGTAGCGATCTTGTTGTCCGTCACACCTCCTCTACCTGACTAGCCGCCAGAATCTTGAGCATAAAGTCATTATCCATCGCTGCGGTGTAGCGCTTCATCTTCAGACTGAGCTTCGAGGGTTCGCGCTTGAGCAAATTAACACTGAGCCGACGGATGAGACTGAAGTTTTGGGCAGCATAGCCTTGGCGAATGCGGCTAGCATCTTCATTGAAGGTGACATCGAGTACCCAATGAAGACTGTTTTCGACCGTCCAGTGGGAACGAATCACCTGAGCATGGCGGCTAGCGTTCGACGGCAAACTACTAATGTAGAAGCGGACATCAGTAGTGGTTTTGTTCCAGAGTTGGCGGGTACTTCGCACCCTGACGACCGTGGTCAAGCCAGTCCACTTCCCTTGACGGGGCAACGGCGGTAATTGGCTGACCGGCACTGTCGAAACCTGACGAGTTTCAAGCCGATGGTGACTCGACTCCATCGTCTCATGGTGGTCAGACTCAATGCTATCCCAGCCACGGGCATCCGCCTGCTCAAACCAAGTCTCGACCGCATGGCTAAGGGTCCCCTGATTCCCTTTTAGGGCCAACACATAGTCCCCCTCGGCTTGTTTAATTTCAGTCGCAATCGCCGTCTGAGTACCCATGGCATCGAGGGTCACCACCGTCCCCTTCAGTTTCAGGAGCTTGAGCAGCACCGGAACGGCGGTGATCTCATTGGACTTGCTATCGACTCGCTGTTGAGCCAGCACCAGGCCCTGCTCACTGCTCCAGGCGCTCACACTGTGTAGGGCTTTGAGTTGGCCCTCGCGGTCATAGGACCCTCGGGCGGTTTTCCCATCTATATGAATTAACTCCACCCCCAGGGCTTCGCTGAGCCCTCCAACCCAAGCTAAAAAGGCTTCCTCTAACTCTCCTGGGTCTAGTGCCCCAATAACACGCCCGAAGGTGTCGTGGGATGGGATTCCATTCGGCAAATCCAAAAAGGTTTCTAGCCATGATTGCTTGGCCCGACCATAGCGCTCAATGGCCACAAACCCATCAGCCCCAGCCAAGACCGCCAGGAGGGTTATGCTAACAATCGACACTAAACTATGGTGTTGGGTTCGTTTCACACGGGGGTCTCTCAGATTTTGAAAATGCTCGAGGACGCTCTCTCTTAAAATCTTCGTCTCTCGGGTGGTCTGAGGAGTCAGCACCCGTTGACCAAATCCTTGAGCCATGGGGTCTTTACCACGCTAATGAAGGACACACTTTTCTATGAAAGCTCCTTCACCCTATCTCCTACTGTCTCAATTGTCACCACTCCTCGCACCTCCCATTTCGGGTTCCTTGTCAAGTACAATTTATACCAAATTAGATGCGATTACCCTGATCTAATCTAGTATTAGCCTAATCTCAAGAAGAACACCCACAAACGGGACGACGGGCGGCATGATTCCCATCACCGGGCATCAACCCCAACACGATATGATGGGAGGCCGATCGCGTTGTAAACATCCCCAATGACACCGAACATGACACCGATAGTCAACCCGCATCGAGAACTCCACCCCGAACCCATTACCGCCGAGAACTTTGCCCCCTACGGTCAACTGATTACCCCTCAAGAAGACAGCAAACCCTTTGACGCTCAAGAGGCCCAATTAGACTTAAACCAGGGACAACCTCGCTTCTATCTGATGCGACTGCAACATCGCGGCTATCACTTCCATCAAATTACCCGCCATAGCCGCTGTACCCAATGTCTCGGGTCCTTGCAGGGACAGGACTGGTTCCTCGCCGTTGCCCCTCCCAGTGACGGCCCGCGCCCCGACGACACCCGCCTCAAAGCCTTCCACATCCCCGGAACCTGTTTCATCAAACTGCATCGCGGCACTTGGCACGCTGGCCCCTATTTTGAAGCGGAAACCGTGGACTTCTATAACTTGGAACTGACCGATACCAATGTGACAGATCACCTGAGTTACGATTATCGTGAGAACGACGGGGTGGAGTTTGCGATCGCCCCCACTCGCCCCTAATCGGGAATTGGCTAACTATCGACCCTTTTAATACCATTGTTCCTCGTCAGTCCTGTCGGGGAACGAGCCGATTGAACGGTGATATAACTGGTTTAACACTAGAGTAAATAGTCCTCATTCAGGGCTGCATTTTCGATATCGGTTTTGAAGTGATCAATCCCGTGAATCACAAAGTCTAACACTTCTTTGGCATACTCGACTTGAGGGCTGTCGCTGGAAAGTTCTCCATGGGCGATATTACATCGAGTCCTGTATAAATCATTGATAAAGCCATATTTATCCCTCCACAAATTCGTCTCAAGACCTAGAATTTCACAGATTCTCTGAAAGCTCCCGGCATCCAAGTTAGATTTCTGTTTCATTTTGTCATATTCAAGTGTTAAGGTTTCTGAAGATCTCAACTTTAATTGTTCGATTAACTGGCTTTGATAGCAAAATCCTGACTGATGATTGATAACATCTTGAATAAGTCTTTGACAGCCAATGACCTGAAAATTAAGAGAAAGTTGATCGAGCGATAGTCTCCGACTGTCAACATATCCGATATAAACTTGGGCTGCATGATGGACAAATTGCTCCCAGTGAGCATAAGCTAAAACAACTGAGCTTCTACAAACTACTTGGACTTCATGTTTTCGCCGACTATCTAATAGAAAATTTAAAGTTATCATTTCCTGTTTACGTCTTTGACTCTCAGATGCTAGGCTATCTAACAAATCATCTATTGTTCTGATTTTACGCATTGTTCCAACATAGACTGACCAAAGTTAATTGTTTTAGGAATACGAGTTGAAGACCTGACCCCAGATTTAGTGAATTCCTTTAGAGTTTCATTTTGACTTAAATCTCGATGAGCCTTTTCAAATTCAGAATCATTAGGCAATTCACCACCATTTAATAGAACTCGTGCCAACGCTACCGCAACGATTTCAAATAAAGACACGAGAGAACCTCCCATATAGATTTCTTTGTTGTGATTATACTTTCTGAAACTATTTTCTCCAAATTGCGTTGAGAGATAGTCAAATGTTCTTTTGAAGACCTCTTCAACCTCGTTTTTTTCAAAATTATCATCATTGGCAATTTCAACAATCTTATCCGTCAAAAATGTTCCCAGCTCATTGATGCCGTTGAGCTGGGAGGTTGGACAGGTTGCGAGTACCACAAAACGAGTAACAAGCTCCAGGTCAAAAGCCTCTTCAATTGCACGATCTGTTAGAATGAGACAGTCTTTGAATGGTATAAAATCACAAAGTCCTTGAAGCCATAGGAAGAACTCACGATTATTCATGATGAGAATACAACTACGGACTTCTTGGTCTGTCGCCAGAGACCCCCCTGTATTTAATCGTTGAAAAATTTCATATTTTGCAATTTCATCGCTATCTTGTTTGACAATATTAACATCCAGCCTAGCTCGTTTTATTTTAATTTTTGCTGAATCGGGCAACGATTGTTTTTCTCCTTGCTTGGCTGACCAAGTTCGATTCTTGAGGCTAGGAAGATAGCGAGTTTCAATTAGACATAACTCCTCTTGGGTAATGCCCTCTTCATTTTTGAGTTCTCCCATTAGCTCTAAAATAGTTGACAGTCGTTGCAAGCCATCAATCACATCCCAATGAGCGTCTAACCGTTCTGAGACAAAGATAGGTGGAATGGGAATACCCAGGAGAAGGGACTCAATAAATCGTGATTTTTGTCCGACTGTCCAACGATAAAAGCGTTGAAATTCAGGATGAATATTTAACTCTCCGTCCCGATACATGGAAACCAGTTCATTGACGGACATTGAATAAGAGTTTGTCGAGACTTGAGAGGACTTATTTCGTATTTCTTGTTCGAGAGTCATGGCAATTTAGAAAATTGTTAATACTGGCTATTATACCATTGCAATTCTCTATCTCCCATAACGAATGGCTCCCCCCAACGGTTGGATGAGACAACGACTCGACACCGATACCAATGTGACAGATCACCTGAGTTACGATTATCTTGAGGAGGATGGGGTGGAGTTTGCGATCGCCCCCACTCGCCCCTAACTCGCACCTCATCTATCCTGGCCATGACTCCCCTAGTCACCGTCTCCGATTCGTTGCAGGCTTTAATTGAACAGGCCCTAGAGGTGGGACTGTTGGAGTCGCCACCGCAAAACTGGACGGAACTGCTGCAACAACTCCCCCACACCACCCTCGTCAACGCCTGTCAGGAGAGTGACGTCGGTAAAACCCTCCCCAGTGCCTTCTATGTCCATCGCAGTGCCGTCGCTGCCCTGCCGCTGCCCCTACGTCTCTATGAAGGTTACGCCGCCAGTGGGGTTGAGAACCTAGACAACGCCACTCTCGTCAAGTTCTCCCTCAGCCAGCCTCAACTCTCCTATTTATCCTATCCTGACTTCGATGCGGACCCCCATCCCGCCCTCGTGCAAAGTATTCTCGTCAACTTGCGACAGGGAACCGTCAGTTGTCGCAATTACCAAGACTCCAAAAATCCGCCTATTTTGCATCGTAAGGAAACCTTTGTTGAACCGAGTTATCCCGGTTACGAGCAATTCCGAACTCTGACGCAACAGGAAGAAGCCCTCGGACTCCTCGATAATACCCGTCACATCGGCACTCGCAACAATTGGCAACGCTACTTAAAGGATGTGGGGGTGGAAATTCAGGGCCATCAGGTGCAGCGGCGTCAGGTGGAGAATCCTCTTAAAGCCCGAATTGAACGCCATCGGGCGGCCATGATGCGTCATGATTTTTCTCGTCCCCTGAAGTTAGCCCTAGAAGCGGGCTTGTTAACTCCTGAAATGACCTGTTTTGACTATGGTTGCGGCTATGGGGGAGATGTGAAACGGCTGCAACAGCGGGGACTCACAGTCCAAGGTTGGGACCCTTATTATGCCCCAGAGACGGCGTTGGAGAAGGCGCAATTTGTCAATTTGGGCTATGTGATTAATGTGATTGAAGATCCTCAGGAACGCCGGGAAGCGTTGCAGAAGGCTTGGGCGTTGACGGAGGGGGTGTTACTGGTGGCGGCCCAGGTGTTGGTGCGCGATCGCGATGAGGAAGATGTTGTCTATGGGGATGGGGTGGTCACGCAGCGGGGAACCTTTCAGAAATATTATGAACAGGAGGAGTTAAAAGCCTATATTGATGGCGTGTTGGGGGTGGATGCGCTGCCTGTGGGGTTGGGGGTGTATGGGGTGTTTCGCGATCGCGAACAGCAGGAGCAATTTCGCGCCTCTCGCTTCCGTTCTCGCAGCCAAACTCCCCGTGTGCGCGTCTCAGTTCAGCGGTTTGAGGAATGTCGAGATACCTTAGAACCCCTGATGCAGTTTTTCAGCGATCGCGGCCGCCTTCCGAAACCCACAGAGTTAATTGAAGAAGCGGATATTATTGATTTATTTGGCAGTTTGCGTCGCGCGTTTCGCCTGGTGTTGCAAGCGACGGATGAGGCGGACTGGGATGCGATCGCCGAACGTCGCCGCCAAGAACTCCTGATTTATTTAGCCTTAACCGCCCTGGGCGATCGCCCCCGGTTTAGTGAGTTAACCCCAGCGATTCGCTATGATATCCGCGCCTTTTTTGGGAATTATAAACAAGCCCTCATGGCGGCGGACTTAATGTTATATGGATTGGGCAGTTTAGAGCGGTTAGGGAAGTTGTGCGATCGCAGTAACATTGGCCAGCGTTCTCCCAGGGGCTTAACCGTACATATCAGCGCCTTCAACCACCTCGACCCCATTTTACGGCTCTACGAAGGTTGCGCCAGCCACACCATCGGCAGAATGGACAATACGACCCTCATTCAATTCCACACCCAACGCCCGAAAATCTCCTATTTTCACTGTCCAGACTTCGACACCAACCCCCATCCTCTGATTAAAACCATCATGCAAATCGACCTACAAGATTTGCGAGTTCATCGCTACACCTACGAACTCTTTGAAAACCCCTTTGTTCTGCACAAAAAAGAAGAATTTGTCACCCCAGACTATCCCCACTATGACCGTTTTGCCCGACTCAGCCGACAAGAGCAAAAATGGGGACTCCTTGACGACCCCGAAGCCATCAGACGATATCGACAATGGTTAAAATGCCTCAAAGCCAATGGTGCAGAGGTTCGGGGTCATCGCGTCTATTGGCGCAAAGATGTTGACCCCTATCAGAAACGAGTCATCGAAGCTCGCAAAAACCGTTCTAAGTCCTAAGTGGACGATGATTCGCCATGATATCCAGACATCCCTCTTGAAAACTAGATTTCTTTTTTACACCATATACGTATATGACGAACAGGATCTGCCACGATATCGGGCGATCGCCGGTGAGGGAGCAGCCTTCCGCGTCAACGTAGCAAGCTCAAGAGTTCTATATGCAATTTGGACCTCTATTCGACCAACAGTGGTACATTTACAACGATGGTCAAGAGGGTCGCACCCCCAGGGTTGACCTGAATTTAATTGACCCAGATCCCAATACCTCGAATGTTTGGGATGACTACAGCGGTGAGGGAGTCAGCATTGGCGTTGTTGATACAGGAGTACAAGCCACCCACGAGAATCTTATCGGAAATTACGACTTCGACCCAGAGGGGTTAACCCCCCCCTACGACCCCAGTGAAGGGACACCAATCCCCGATCCCCATGGAACTGCCGTTGCCGGGATTATTGCTGGGGATAACAACGGCGTCGGTACCACGGGAGTTGCCCCCAACTCCAATATTACCGGCTTTCGTAATACCGATATGCTCTCCGATGAAGCAAGCATTGTCAAGATAACCGATGTAACGCCACTGGAGCGTCAGGCCGCTTTTGATATTTCCAATAATAGTTGGGGGCCAAACAATCCCTTTCAAGACAATTTCAACAAGGCCCCTGAACTCAAAGAAGCCCTAGAAGCTGGCATCACCCAGGGTCGTGATGGTCTAGGGACTGTGTTTGTTTGGGCAGCTGGCAATTCGAGACAAGAGTTAGGGCATCACGCAAACTATAACAATCTAACCAACTCTCGTCACACCATCGCCGTTGCTGCCATTGATGGTCAAGGGATTGCCGCTCCCTATAGTAGTCAGGGAGCCAATCTGCTCGTGTCTGCCTTTGGAGATGGCGATGGAGAAGAAATCCCAGGAACCATTGCCAGCACTGATTTTATGGGAGTTGAGGGCTATAACCCCAACGAAGTGACAGTACCTGAGAATACCCCCAACCTCAACTACACTAATCGGTTTTCGGGAACTTCTGCCTCTGCTCCCATGGTCTCCGGCGTGGCGGGGTTAATGCTCGAAGCCAACCCCCATCTCGGCTATCGGGATGTGCAAGAAATTCTGGCCTATTCCGCACGACAAAACGACCCCACTCACGACGATTGGCAGTTCAATGGTGCCGAAACTTGGAATGGTGGAGGTCTCCATGCTAATCATGACTACGGGTTTGGTCTGGTCGATGGTCATACCGCCGTCCGTTTAGCGGAAAGTTGGACCGTTCAACATCTCTGGGCTGACCAACACCCACAACGCACCTGGGTTAATGAAGCTAGTCTCGTTGAGAGTTCCGCTGCGCCGGTGGAGATTCCCGATGGGGCCACGGTTTCTGATAGCGTTACCCTTCCCGAAGGCTTGGACTTGCAACAGACTGAGATTGCGGTGGATGTTTCCCATGAGGCCATCGAAGATTTAGTCATTACCCTCACCTCCCCCTCCGGAACCGAGAGTGTCTTATTTGACGGCTCCCAACTAGAGACCATAAATCTCGGTCAGGATGAGATGGGAAATCCACTAGAGGCTCCCTTCGCCGAATTTCGTGATAATCCCCAAGCCTTTACGGACGACCCCATCGCCATCGAACTGGGTGAGTCTTACCAAGATGGCATTGATTTCACCTTCTCCAGTACCTTCAACTGGAGTGAAACCAGTGA
This sequence comes from Sodalinema sp., assembly GCF_046483825.1. Taxonomy (NCBI): domain Bacteria; kingdom Bacillati; phylum Cyanobacteriota; class Cyanophyceae; order Oscillatoriales; family Oscillatoriaceae; genus Sodalinema; species Sodalinema sp. The sequence continues at coordinate 23,456 of NZ_JAWOCL010000224.1, read as the reverse complement.
GGGAGAATGGACCTTAACCCTCGAAGATGGGGAATCTGGCACCGGGGGAACCCTCAACAATTGGGATTTACGGGCCTATGGCGATGAGGCCACCCCCAATGAAGCCTACATCTATACCGAAGAGTATGGCAGCTTAGATGACCCCGATCGCCAAGTTCTGAGCAATCCTGAGGGAACCCATAGCATTAACGCCGCTGCCATGCGTTCCGATAGTCTCATTGACATTAACCCAGGAGCAACGGGAGTCTTGGCGGGTCAACCTCTGACCATTGATGAAACGACCCAGATTGAAAACGTCTGGGGAGGCGATGGCAATGATACTCTCGTGGGTAATGAGGGAGATAATACGCTCATCAATCCCCGAGGCGATAACCTCCTCATGGGGGGTCTCGGCGATGACCAGATTAGCACTGGTGAGGGCAATGATACCCTCTTTGGCGGCCAGCAAAATGACCTCCTTGAAGGAGGTGAGGGTGATGATGTCCTTTCGGGCGATTTAGGAGATGACACCCTCATTGGGGGCGGTGGCAATAATACCTTTGTCCTGCGTCCCAATGGTGGGGAGAATATCATCACCGACTTTAACACCGAAGCTGACCAAATTGGCTTAGCCGATGGTCTGACTCAAGAAGCACTGACCATTAGCCAAGCCGGGGCTGATGCCATCCTTGAAGAAGGAACCGAAACCCGAGCAATTCTCAATGATGTGGATTCGAGTCTGTTAACTCCAGACCAGTTTGTCACCATGGATTGGTGACGGTTGATCGCTCAACCCCCTCAAGACCATTGACGAGGCTCTTTGGGACGATTAGAATACGGAGGAGATCGTCACTGACTTAAAACCTTCGCCGCGTAAATCGTCCGTCCGTCAGTGGTCTCTATCCCTAAATCTCCGGTAAATCCTTAGTTTCTCGCCTGAGACATTAAGCTTTTACCGTTATCAATCCGGTCGGTGCGCTGTTGACGCACCGCCTTTTTGATCCGCTTTTTTCTAATCCATGAGATATTTGGAGATCTAAGGGTGACCATGCAACTACCGAATGATCCGCTGTTTCCTCAACAGTGGTACCTTTACAACACCGGTCAAGGGGGACGTACGCCTGGGGTCGATTTAAATCTAATCGATGAAAACCCCAATACCGTTAATGTTTGGGATGATTATAGTGGGAGGGGGGTCCGAATTGGCATCATTGACTCAAAAATTCAAGCCGATCATGAAAATCTTCAGAGTAACCATCCCCCTAACTTCCTAGAAGCCAAACAGCTACCTTTCAGAACTCCTCTATTTTGGATGGACAACCACGGAACCGCCGTAGCCGGGATTATTGCGGGAGCCGCCAATGGCTTAGGAACCAGGGGAATTGCCTACAACTCAGAAATAACGGGATTTGAGTTTAATACGTTTTTCCTACCGTTGGGTTCAAATGTGACGGAACAGTCTCTCTTGGCTCAAGCCAATTTTGACATTTCTAATAATAGTTGGGGACCGAAATATCCGTTCAGTTGGAAGTCCAATCAGGAGTCGACAGCCTGGATGGAAGATTCCGTTGAGACAGGAATTATCTCCGGTCGTGACGGGATGGGAACCGTTTTTGTCTGGGCGGCGGGGAATGAGCGCGAGAGTCTAGGCTATCACGCTAACTACAACAATGTTGTCAACTCACGTTACACCATCGCTGTCGCGGCGATCGATGGTTATGGCGTGGCCGCGCCTTATAGCAATCAAGGGTCTAACTTACTCGTGTCCGCCTTTGGTGATGGAGATCCCAGCCAGGGACGTCCTGGGACGATTGTCACCACTGATTTGATGGGACCTTATGGGTCTAACCGGGGACGTTTCCTCTCCAACGGTGAAAACCTGGCAGACCTTAATTATACCAACACCTTTAACGGAACCTCCGCCGCTGCACCGATGGTCTCCGGGGTGGTTGCATTGATGCTAGAAGCGAACCCGAATCTTGGCTATCGGGATGTGCAAGAAATTCTTGCTTACTCCGCTCGCCAAAATCACGTCACTCATCCCGATTGGCGCTTTAATGGGGCCGTCAATTGGAACGGGGGAGGTCTTCATGTTAATCATGACTATGGGTTTGGTCGGGTCGATGCTCATGCGGCGGTGCGGCTGTCGGAAACTTGGACCGCACAACAGAGGGTATTACAACCCCTGAATACATCGGTTCAAGGAACTTGGGAGACGGAGGCCAGCCTCAGTCAAACCTCAACGGTTCCCGTTACCCTCGTTGGCTTGAGTGAGGTCTCCCAAACCCTGACTCTCCCCGCTGGGGTTGAACTGCAACATACCGAGATTGATATCGATATTTCCCATGACTCCATTGAAGATTTAATCATCACCCTGACCTCCCCCAGCGGAACCGAGAGTCTCCTCTTTAACGGTCCGCAACTACAAGAACTTGAGATTGGCACGAATGGCCAGGTCAGCTTCTCGGAGTTTCGGGACAATCCGACGGCTTTTACCCTAAACCCCTATTTCTTGAACTTAGGACGCTCCTATCAACAGGGGATTAACTTCACGTTTAGCAGTACTTTCAATTGGGGTGAACGCAGCGAGGGAGATTGGATTCTCACGGTTGAGAATACGCAAGGGACGACGCTAGGAACCTTGAATCGCTGGGATTTACGGGTCTATGGGGATGAGGCGATCGCCAATCAGAGCTATATCTATACTCCAGACTATGGCGCTCCCCTCGACCCAGACCGACGATATTTGGAAAATCGCCAAGGACAGCATCTCCTCAATGCAGCGGCGATTCGCTCTAATAGTTGGATTGATCTCACGCGCCAATCCCCCAGTCGCCTGGCCGGCCAACCCCTAATCCTGGATGAAGAAACCCAAATTGTGGCTGTCTTTGGGGGGGATGGGGATGACACGATTTGGGGGAACCCAGACCAGGAAACGTACCTGATGAATCAACGCGGTGATAATCTCATGGTTGGTGGGGCGGGTCATGATACCCTCGAAGCCGGGTCGGGCCATGATACTCTCGTTGGAGGGGATGGGGATGATTTCCTAATTGGGGGGTCTGGGAATGATGTTCTATCTGGGGATTTGGGAGATGATACCCTCATTGGTGGCGAGGGTCAGGATGTCTTTGTTCTGCGCCCAGATGGGGGTGAAAATCTGATTCAGGACTTTACAGTGGGAGAGGATCGTCTCGGACTCTCCCAGGGGTTAACGGTTGAGTCGGTGACCTGGGTTCAAGCGGCAGAGAATACCCTCATTCAAGCAGGAGACGAGACTCTCGCGATTCTCAATCAGGTGGATTCAGCCAGCCTTAACCCCGACCACTTTATGTTCATCAACTCGGGCTAATCGCGGCAGGGGACAACGATCAATCCATTGTCCCCTATCTAGGGTTGTCGGGTTTTTCCTCAACCTTCAAATGCCGACAAATCCAGCTTGTCAAACTGTTTTAAGAATCCCAAAAGTGTCTTCGCAATCTGACTCACTCCTCCCTCAACATTGGATTCGATATTTAGAGGAATAACTGGATCATGCAACGACAAACGTAACAAGAACCAGCCCTGTTCTTCGGGGGATTGACAACTGACGCGCACCCCTTCATAGTTCTTGGGAACCACCTGCCAGCCGTCATGACTCTCGGCAAACTGGCTTAAGGCATCAATGACCTGATTGCCATAGGCTTTAAAGTCCTCAACGCCGATTTTCATGCGTAACTCCGCACTGTCTGCGGGTTCCTGCAAATTGGCAATTAAATCCGATAAGGCTTTGTCTTCTAATTTTAATTTAGCCAACTCAACCAACAATTTAGTAATGAGATAAGCGCCATCATCTAGGAAATAGTTTTCCTTCATCGCCCCATGACCCGAGGTTTCAATGGCTAACCAAGATTCTTGACCTTCGTGATTTAAACGAATTGCCTCGTTGATGACATTTTTATAGCCCCGTTTGAAGCGATGATGCACGCCCTTTAGGTCTTGTTCAATGAAGGTGGTTAAGCCTTCGGAGGTGATGGAGTCGGTGACAATGGTCGAACCCGGATGTTCTTTGAGGACAACGGCGGAAATCAAGGCGATGAGGCGATTACGGTTGAGTTCTTGCCCTTGGGGATCGACTGCTGCGCCGCGATCGACGTCGGTATCAAAGATAATGCCAAAGTCAGCCTTTTGGGCTAAGACAGCCTGGGAAATTGCCGCCATAGCGGCTTCATTTTCTGGGTTGGGGACATGGTTGGGAAATGTCCCGTCGGGGTCTAAAAATTGGCTGCCCGTTGTGTCTGCGCCTAGGGGTTTGAGGACGCGATCGCAGTAAAAGCCACCCGCACCATTTCCAGCATCAACAATAATATGAAGTCCCTTTAACGGCTGTTCAAACTGTTGCGGATGATTGACCCCTTCTCGCACTAATTTGACGAGTCCTTCGGCATACACCCCCATGAAATCACGAGTCTCAATCGTTCCGCCTTCGGCGGGTTCGGGAAAGTCTTGATCAGCGGCAAATTTGAGAATGGCGCTAATATCGGGTTTGCCTAATCCTCCCTCGCCGGTAAAGAATTTGAAGCCGTTACGGTTGAAGGGTAAATGGCTGGCGGTGAGCATGATGGCCCCGTCGCAGTTGAAGTCGGGGCTGACGGTACTCATGAACATAGCCGGGGTGGAGGCTAAACCGAAGTCATAGACGCGACAGCCAAGACTGCGGATGGCGCTTGTGGTGGCGGCCATTAAGTCAGGTCCGGAGAGGCGGCTATCTCGTCCTAAACTGATGGTTAGGTCGCTGGCCGGTTTGTTGAGGGTTTCACTGAGCCAGCGGACAAAGGATTTGCCGAGGGTTTCGGCGATATCTGGGGTGAGGTTGACGGGTTCGTCGGGGATGCCGGGAAGGGCAACGCCGCGAATGTCAGACCCGTTTTGCAGTTTAGTCCAGTTGATGTTTTGTAGGGTAGCACTCATAAGGCTTGTGGGATGGATAGGGCAATGGCAATCACCATAGACGATTTGCCTCTATCCATCAATGCCGTAGACTACCAATGCCATAGACTAGCATTTTTGGGGCGATCGCCATCGCCCCAAGTTAGACCTAGACTCAACCTAGAATGAGTTAGATCCTAACGTCCAGCGGAGACAGCGGGAGTCAACGCCGCTTTCAGGGCCTCGACTTTATCGGTATGTTCCCAGGGCAGATCTAAATCAGTGCGTCCCATGTGGCCGTAGGCGGCCGTTTCTTGGAAGAAGCGTCCTCCACGTTCGCTGGGGAGACGGGAGAGATTGAAGGCCTGGATAATTCCCGCCGGACGCAGTTCAAAGATATCGTTAACCACTCCGAGCAGTTTCTCTTCATCGACTTTAGCGGTGCCAAAGGTTTCAATGAAAATACTGGTCGGCTGGGCCACGCCAATGGCATAACTGACTTGAACTTCGCATTTTTCGGCAAAGCCAGCGGCGACAATGTTTTTAGCAATGTAGCGACAGGCGTAGGCGGCGGAGCGATCGACTTTGGTGGGATCTTTGCCGGAAAAGGCCCCGCCTCCGTGACGGGAGTAGCCGCCGTAGGTATCGACAATGATTTTGCGTCCTGTGAGTCCTGAATCCCCTTGGGGACCGCCAATGACAAATTTACCGGTGGGATTGACCAGAAAACGAGTCTTCTCGTCCGGTTGAACGGTCATTTCGCCAAACACCGGTTGCACCACCTGAGTCCAGAGGTCTTGTTGGATGCGATCGCGCACCGCTTTCTCGTCGCTCATCCCCTCAATACTGGCGGTATGTTGCGTCGAAATCAGGATCGTATCAATCCCCACGGGTTTACCATCTTCATACACCACCGTGACTTGGGTTTTGCCATCGGGACGGAGATAGGGCAAATCACCGGATTTACGCACCTGAGTCAGACGGCGAGAGAGTCGGTGAGCCAAACTAATGGGAAGCGGCATCAGTTCCGGGGTTTCGTCACAAGCAAAGCCGAACATGAGGCCCTGGTCGCCGGCACCGACAGCATCGAGTTCCGCATCACTCGCCTGTTCGCGCCGTTCTTGGGCCGCATCGACCCCCTGGGCGATATCGGGGGATTGTTCATCGAGGGCAACTAAGACTGAGCAGCTATTGGCAGAAAAGCCATTTTCCGCGTCGGTATAGCCAATTTCGGCAATTTTTTCTCGCGCCAGTTTGACATAATCAACTTTGGCTTGGGTGCTAACTTCTCCGGTAATTAAGACTAACCCCGTATTGACCACGACTTCCGCCGCGACACGACTTTTGGGATCTTGGGCCAGCAATGCATCGAGGATGGAATCGGAGATGCGATCGCAGATTTTATCAGGATGTCCTTCAGTGACGGACTCCGAGGTAAACAAATAACGGCGAGACAATGACTGTTCCTCCTTAAAATCAAATGTTGAACGCAGCAGGGACTTGATATCGTTCAAACCCAACCCTATCCAACCACGGTAATTTGCTATGGTATCAGGTTTATTATTCGTCTGAGTTGAGAGGGGATCAGAATCCCCACTGGAATTGCCCTATATCCAGGCGGCGAAGACTTCCCCTATACTTTGGCCAAAGAATGGCGACGAGCGGGATAACCGGCCCGATTCAGGGCCGCCACCGCCTGATCACAGTCCATCACCTGGAACTGATGGCCCAGCCGCACCAGTTGACGCTGATGGCCCGCCGCAATCACGCCAATCACTGGAACTTTGGGTTTGCTGTCTTCGGGAACCTGCGATCGCAACACATCCCGCAGTTGATGACGTTGCTGGATATCCCCGGCTTGTTCAGGATTGAGTTTAACTAAGACCATCTGCACCCGTTCGATGGGTTCAGCATCCTCGACAATCAATTGCACGCTATCATCACGGCGATCGACTTTCCCCCAGACAATCAGCCGCGCGTCTTCAATCAGATGTTGGTGAACCCGCTCATAGGTGCGGGGGAATACTACCGCCTCGACTTGTCCGGTGAGGTCTTCGAGTTGGACAATGGCCATGCGATCGCCCTTTTTGGTGACAATCGGTTTGAGACTACTCAACATGACGATGGCACTCACCATCACCTTCTCATGTTGGTCTTCCATTTCATTGAGGTTCACCGGGGCCAGCAATCGTGAGGTTTTCTGAATCGGTTTCAGGGGATGATCTGACACATAGAAGCCGAGGAGTTCTTTTTCGAGCTTCAACTTCTCCATCGGCTGATAATCTGCCACCTGAGGTGCTTGAGGAACCCCATCAAAGCCGTTATCATCCTGGTTATTTTGAGGATCTTCCCCGAGTTGGTCAAACAGATTAAACTGGCCCACACTGCGCTCCTTAGCGCGAGATCCAGCCCAATCAATCACCAAGGGGAGATGTTCCATCAGTTGCTTGCGATTGGGGTTGAAGCGATCGAGAGCGCCACATTGGACCAACGCTTCCAAGGCCCGGCGGTTGACGGCGTGGAGATCGACGCGATCGCACAACTGAGCCAACGACTCAAAGGGTCCCTCCTCTCGCGCTCTCAAAATACAATCGATCGCCCCCTGACCCAAATTTCGCACCGCCGAGAGTCCAAATAAAATCTTTTGCCCCTCCACCGGCGTAAAATCCACATTGGAATGATTAATATCCGGCGGTTGCACGGTGATATTCATACTCATACAAGTGGCAATATATTTTTGCACCTTGTCCTGATTACCACTGTTGGCGGTCAATAACGCCGCCATATATTCCACCGGATAATTGGCTTTTAAATAAGCCGTTTGATAAGTGACATAGCCATAGGCCATCGAGTGAGATTTATTGAAGCAATTGGAGGCTACGAGACCCGTTTTTAAGAGGAAATTATGGTCTTTTGCGACCCCAATATCGTAAACCTGTTGAACACCAACTCGACGGCGCGAGCAAATTTTAACCATAACCGGGACTCCCAAATGCCAAACACGAGGCTAGATGGCCATCTTAACAGACCGGCTCAGACACAGGCAATGACAGATCTTAGGTTTCCAACACTGTTCCCAAACGAGACTCAAACCTAAAAAAACTTAACACAAGTCGATCTGAGCCGAATATAAGTTATAAAACAAGAGTTGACTCCTGAATCCAGACAACCCCTATAGCCTTATGAGGATCCTATGACCAAAGTAATCATTCTCGGAGGGGGCATTGTCGGAATGAGTGCCGCCCATGAACTGGTCAATCGCGGCTTTTCTGTTCCTAGCCTCGGACTATGTCCGTACCAACACAGACTTAGCGACTATGGAAGCGGCCAACGAAGCGGCCCGTCGCGCCGTGAACAGCCTCATCGATGCGTCTGGGAGTGAGGCCCCCTACTGCCAAATTTGGGACTTGCAAGAACCAACCATCCTCGTGCTTCGTCGTTGGGCCGACCAAATTCGCTACCGCAAAGGCCTACCCTGGAACGGAAAACTGTCTCCCTGGTATCTACGCTTGTTTATTCCCGTGGTTTTGGTTTGGGCTGGTATAGAAGGCATGTTACGGTGGTTCAATAGGCTGCGATCGCCCCATTAACGATCCCTGATTACACACTCGCTCCTCACCTCAACCCCACCTCGTTTCTACAACCTCTCCCCAGGACCTTTCCTTTACTATTTCCTTTCGGTTCTGACCCCCATGTTGAAACTGTTACAGTATCAAGTCCTCGAAACCCTATCGGAAAATCCCACCACCATTGTTTATCGGGCCATCGAAGACCCGCAACAGCGTCCTGTCATCCTCAAAACCTTACTGGCAGACCATCCGAAGGCGGCGGACATTGCCCGATTGCGATATGAACATGATCTCGTCTGCCAACTTGATTGTCCCGGCATTGTTAAGCCCTATGGACTCCAACAATGGCAGGGCCGACCGGTTTTGGTTTTAGAAGATTTTGGAGGCCGAGATTTAACCCATTGGCTTAACCCCAATAGCCTAGATCTCGAACAAACTTTACGCATTGGCCAGAAGATTGCGATCGCGTTAGGACAACTGCATCAACAGCATTTAATTCATAAGGATCTTAAGCCAGAAAATATTGTCTTTAACCCTCAAACCCAAGCACTGAAACTGATTGATTTTTCCATCTCCTCTCGGCTTGGCAAAGAAAATCCCTGTGTTAGTAGTCCTAACGTTCTTCAGGGAACCTTAGCCTATATGTCCCCGGAACAAACGGGTCGTATGAATCGTGCGATCGACTATCGCTCAGATTTTTACGCCCTAGGAGTGACGCTCTATGAATTACTCACCGGCCATCTCCCCTTTGACTCGAACGATCCGATGGAACTGATCCATTGTCATATTGCTAAACCGCCGCGTCCTCCCCATGAACGGCGTACTGACCTTCCTGAATCGGTTTCGGCGATCGTTCTAAAACTGATGGCAAAAACCGCAGAGGATCGCTATCAAAGTAGTTATGGAATCCAAAAGGACCTAGAAACTTGTCTAACACAGTGGACAACAACACAACATATTCCAATGTTTGAGTTGGCCAGCCAAGATCAGCAAGGAACCTTTAGTATTCCTGAAAAACTCTACGGACGAGATGCCGAAGTTCAACAACTCCTCGATGCCTTTGATCGCATCAGTCAAGGTCCCTCGGAAATGCTCTTAGTGGCCGGCTACTCCGGGATTGGTAAATCAGCCCTCGTCAAAGAAGTTCACAAACCCATTGTCCGTCAGCGAGGCTATTTTATTAGTGGGAAATTTGACCAATTTCAACGAAATATTCCTTACGCCTGTCTAATTCAGGCGTTTCGAGAACTGGTGCGACAACTGCTGACAGAAACTGAAGCGGAGATTCTCAGTTGGCGTGATAAAATCACTCAGGCTTTAGGGAAAAATGGGCAAATTATTACCGATGTCATCCCGGAAATTGAACTCATTATTGGCACTCAGCCGGCTGTTTCTTCCCTCCCGGTTACTGAAGCACAAAACCGCTTTAATCTCGTGTTTCGTGCCTTTATTCAGGTTTTTACCCAGCCAGAACATCCCCTGGTGATGTTTCTCGATGACTTACAATGGGCAGATCCAGCTTCATTACAGCTAATTCACCTGCTAATTGCTGATCCCGATAGTCATAATTTACTCATGTTAGGTGCCTATCGAGATAATGAAGTCAGCCTCAGTCACCCACTCATGACAACTCTGGCTAAAATTCAACAAGATGGGATTACTGTTGAGACGCTCACTCTCAAACCCCTCACCTTAGACCATGTTAATGGTCTGGTGGGTGATACCCTCAATCAACCCCAGTCCACCGTTGAACCTCTTTCTAAACTATTACTCAGTAAGACTCAAGGAAATCCGTTTTTTATTACTCAAACCTTTAAGCATCTCTACAGTGAAAATCTATTACAATATCATCAAGATACAGCGTCTTGGTTTTGGAACCTAGAACAGTTGCTGAGCATCGATATCACGGAAAACGTGGTTGAACTGATGGCTTATGAAATTCAACGGTTAGACGCTTCAACACAGCATCTCTTACAACTGGCAGCCTGCATCGGTAATAACTTTAATTTAGATATTTTAGCGATTGTTAATGATGCCTCCGTTGCTCAAACAGCGGCGGAACTTTGGAGTGCTATTCATGCCGGTTTAGTGATTCCCCTGGCCCGAAGTGCAGCGGAACTCTGGAGTGCCATTCACGCGGGGCTAGTGATTCCTTTAAATAATCAGGTAAATCATCAGGTAAATCATCAGGATTCGATGCCAGAGGCAATTGAAGAGTCGGGGAACGCCATTGTCTATAAATTTCTCCACGATCGCGTCCAACAGGCGGCGTATTCCCTCATTCCCGATGCTTGTAAACAAGAAGTCCATTTACAGGTGGGACGACGATTACTCGAGTATCGTGGCTCAGAAGGCGTAGAGGAACGTCTATTTGATATTGTCAATGCTCTCAATCTGGGTGCGAGTTTAATTGATGATCCCGCTGAACGCCGTCAATTGAGTCAGCTAAACCTAGATGCGGCGATGAAAGCCAAAGCCGCCGCTGCCTACGCCTCAGCCTTAGAATATCTCAATGTTGGCCGTCAACTGTTACCGGATCATGTCTGGACAACAGACTACAAACTGGCGTTAGAGTTATACACCCAATCGGTGGATGTGTACTACATCCAAGCACAATTTTCTGAAGCACAAGTGCTATCAGAAATCGTCTTCAAAGAAGCTAAAACACTCCTCGATAAAGTTAAGATTTATGAATTAAAAATTCAATTTTTTATCGCTCAAAATCAAATGCTAGAGGCATTAGATACAGCCTTGTTAGTGTTAGAGTTGCTGGGACATCCCTTAGAGGTTAATTCCGATAAGTTGGAGTTAGTGCGAACAACTCCCACCTTGGAAGAACTCGCTAACTATCCAGAAATGAGGGATCCGTATCAACTGGCTGTATTACGGATTTTGGCGATCGTCAGTGGCCCCGCCTATCAAGCTCGTCCTGAGTTATTGCCTCATATTGTTGTGAATGGTCGTAACCTCTGTTTGCAGTTTGGCCACTCCGCCTTAGCGGCCTATTCCTATGGCATGATTGGCAGTCCAGACCACAATATTGAAGCTAGCTATTATGCTGGTCTAATTTCGTTAAAAATTTTAGAGCAATATCCGTCCGATGCCTTCAAATGTAAGGTTCATATGTTATTCAATTCCTTTAATAAACATTGGAAGGAACCCCATTATTTGACGATTTCTGCTTTAGATGAAACTGTCGCCATGGGCATGGATATTGGCGATGTGGTCTATGCCGCTTACTGTGCCATGTGGTCGGCGGGCTATATGGTGGTTATAGGAATGCCGTTACCGGAGGTGGCACAGAAACAAACCCTGTATCTGGAACTGTTGGGGAAAATCAAACAGGATCATGGCTTGTATCCGGCGAGAATTTGGCGGCAATTGGTGCAGAATTTACAAGGAGACGCGCCAAATGGGTTGCGATTGGCGGGGGAGTACTTTGGACCGAGCGATCGCGCCACGTTAGAGATTGCGCAAAATAGAATGTTGCTGTTTTTTCTCTATTTTGCAGAAGCCTTTCTCGCTTATATCTTTAAAGATTGGCCAACAGTGAAAGAGAAATATCCCCTAGCCGGAGACTATCAGAACTCGGCGTTGTCTTCGTTGCTCTTTTGTTACTACCATGTCTATGACACACTCATCAATTGTGCCATCTATCCGGAGTTATCTCCCGAAGACCAGGCGATCGCCTGGGACTCCATTCAGGCCAACACCGCTCAAATTGAAATATGGCGACAGGCGGCACCAGAGAATTATCAAAGTAAATGGGACCTGATTCAGGCCGAACAGGCTCGTCTTCAGGGCCACATCCCAGCGGCCATGGACTATTACGATCGCGCCATCGCCTCGGCCCAACAAGAGGGGTTCCTGGCTGAAGTGGCGATCGCCGCCGAACGGGCCGCTGACTTTTACTACAGCTTGGGCCGAGAGAAAATCGCCAACCACTATCTACAAGACGCCTACTATGCCTATGAACGCTGGGGGGCAACCGCTAAAATGAAAGCGTTATTGCAAGAGCATCCCACGTTACATCGCACTGTGTTGCAACAGGACTATAGTTCCTCAAGTCTCTCGCCGAAAATCACCCTCAGCCATAGCAATCCGAATGCAAAAGTGACGGTCAATCAAAGCACCTTAACTCATTCAGCCCACTCCAATGATATGTTGGACTTGGGGACGGTTCTCAAAGCAACTCAGGTTCTCTCTGGACAAATTCGCTTGCCTCAGTTATTAGAGCAATTAATGAGCTTAGCCTTAGAAAATGCTGGGGCGCAACAGGGCTATTTGTTATTAATAGAAGAGGGTACGTTACAGATTGCTGCCTCAGGTCAAATTGAGTCGAACATCAGGGTTCAGGTTGAAACTGAACCGTTAGCTATTTCAAAAACTCAACTTCCCCTCTCACTGGTTCACTATGTCCAACGAACTCAAGAGTCTGTAGTTCTCTCCCATGCCGTGGACGAGGAGCTTTTTAGCCAAGATCCCTACATTCAGTCCCGTCAGATTCAATCGATTCTCTGTTTACCGATCGTGCAACAGGGAACCGTTTTGGGACTGTTGTATTTAGAGAATAATCTCACTCAAGGCGCCTTTACACGCGATCGCCTAGAAATCTTAAAAATCCTTTCAGCACAAGCGGCAATTTCCATTGAAAATGCCCGCCTCTACCGTCGCCTAACCGAGTATAACCATCATCTCGAAGATAAAGTTGCCGAGCGCACTCAGGAACTACAACAGAAAAACCAAGATTTAGAATCAACATTGATAGAATTACGGCGGACGCAAACCCAACTGATTCAAACTGAAAAAATGTCAAGTCTAGGACAAATGGTGGCTGGCTTGGCCCATGAAATCAATAATCCTATCAGCTTTATTGGTGGGAATATCGTCTATGCTCGTGACTATTTCAACGACTTACAAGAAGTCATCGAACTCTATCAAAATGAGGTGGTGTCTCTCAAGCCATCTCTTGCCAAACGACTCGAAGACATTGACCTGGATTTTCTCTATCAAGATATTCATGATATCTTTAACTCCATGCAAAAGGGGAGCGATCGCATCCGCAGTATCATCCTCGGCTTACGGAACTTCTCCCGCTTAGATGAATCTCAATCTAAGATGGCAGACATCCATGAAGGACTCGATAGCACCCTCTCCCTGGTCCAACACCGCCTCAATCCTCCTGGACAACAGCCGGGGATTAAGATTCACAAAACCTATGGGGAGTTACCACGAGTCAACTGTTACCCCAGTCAACTCAATCAGGTCTTTTTAAACCTTCTCAATAATGCGATTGATGCCTTACTTCCCTTTACTGAGCAAACTCAGCCCAAGATTACCATTACAACCGCCATGATTGATGCCAACCGCATCCAAATTCAGTTTAGCGACAATGGACCGGGGATGAGTGAGGACGTGTCTCAGAAAATCTTTGACCCCTTCTTCACCACTAAACCCGTGGGACAAGGAACAGGATTAGGACTCTCCATTAGTTATCAAATTATCACCGACCAACATAACGGTCAGTTATCCTGTGATACGCAACCCGGCCAGGGAAGCCAATTTACCATTGAGATTCCCATCCAATCCATCTAGCCGTAAGGCTTAAACCACGCCTAAACCACGGCTAACGATAAATCCGGGAGTAAGTCTAACTCAATATTGAGATGTTTGAGATCGAGGCCTCGCTCAAAAATCTCATCAATGGGTAACATTTCACCGGATTCAGTCATAAACTTGTGGTCTGGCGTGGCGCGAATGATGCGACCATCTTCTAGGGTATATTCAAACACCTCTTGAACGCCGCGATCGTGCCATTGTGCAATGGGTTGAGTATAAACATGGCCATAACAATCAATACTATACACCTGACAAGAAATCTGTTCTTCAACAATGCGACCAATCGGCAACACCCCATACTCCACCGTCAAAATTTCCGTGTCATAGGTCAAACAATACTCAGCGAACTTGACCATCTGATCAAACAGCGCTTCAGCCGTCTTTTTATCCACCCCATTCTTGGCACAACCATCAATAAAAATGCCATGATGCTTCTGCATCTCCGCCATTTTCTTTTTCCCCATGGCGCGACGCAGTAAATCCGCTTCCCCCAAGGAATACCCCGCCATATCCTGAGCAATTTTCATAATCTGCTCCTGATAGACCATCACACCATAGGTTTCCTTAAGAATCGACCCTAACATGGCATGGTCGTAAACAATCTCCTCACGACCATGTTTGCGGTTAATAAACTTGGGAATCAGACCCGCATCCAACGGTCCCGGACGGTAGAGTGAAAGGATTGAAGAAATATCATCAATACAAGAGGGTTTCAAATCCCGCACCACCTGGCGCATCCCCGAGGATTCCAACTGAAACACTCCTTCTAGCTTCCCTTCAGCTAGGAGTTTATAGGTTTTTTGGATATCTTTCGGTAATTGACTCTCAGGATTCCGCGCCAGAATCGCTTGACCTTTGCGTTCATGAATCGCTAATTCATCAGGGTCAATGTGGATTCCTTGACTTTGTTCGACTAAGTCCAAGGTTTTCTGAATGGTGGTTAAGTTCTTTAACCCCAAAAAGTCCATCTTCAACATCCCCATCGATTCTAAATCTTCCATGGGATATTGGGTCGTAATTCCCCCATCTTTATTCCGTTGCAAGGGGACAATTTCATCAATGGGGTCAGCGGAAATAATCACCCCCGCTGCGTGAACTCCCGTTGATTTGTTGGTTCCTTCAATGCGGATGGCCATGTCCAGCCACCGTTGCACAATGGGGTCACTATCATAGGCTTCTTTAAACTCCGGTGCAGGGGTTGCATCGGAAATCATCACTTTCAATTTTTCCGGTTTTCCTCGCGACACCGGAATCATTTTTGCCATTTGATCGGCTTGTTTGTAGGGAATATCTAACACCCGCGCCACGTCTTTTAAAACCGCCTTGGAGGTCATGCGGTTAAAAGTGACAATCTGCGCCACTCGATCCACCCCATATTGCTGCGTGACATATTGAATCATATCATCGCGACGTTCGATGCAGAAGTCGGTATCAATATCTGGCATTGACTTGCGTTCTGGGTTCAGGAACCGCTCAAACAGTAAGCCATGATGCACGGGATCAATGTTGGTAATTCGCAGGGAGTAAGCCACCAAAGAACCCGCCGCTGAACCCCGTCCAGGACCCACGGGGATGTTATTATCTCGGGCAAATTTGATGTAGTCCCAGACCACCAAGAAATAGGTGGAGAACCCCATCTGTTGCATCATTTTTAGTTCAAATTCTAGCCGTTCTTTATACTCCGGGTTTATCTCACTACGGCTTTTGGCGTTGAGGCGTTCGAGTAAGCCGGCCCAAGTGACGTCTTCGAGATAGGTGTCGGCGGTGTAGCCGGAGGGAATGGGAAAGTCGGGAATCCGGGTGTCGCCAAAGAGGTCATAGGGTTTAATTTTGTCGGCGACTTTTAGGGTATTGGCGATCGCCTCTTGGATCACCTCATCCTCTAAGTGATCTCGGAACAGTTGCGCCATTTCCTCAGCGGTTTTCAGGTATTCTGTACCGCTATAACGCAGCCGTTTATCTTCAATGATGGATTTCCCAGTTTGAATGCACAGCAGCGCGTCGTGAGCTTCAACGTCATAACAAGAGATATAATGAGAGTCATTACTGGCGATAATTTCAATGTCGAGTTCCCGCGCAATGCGTACCAATTCTACATTGACCACTCGGTCTTCACGGGAGCCGTGGTCTTGAATTTCGATGTAGAAATCTTCGCCAAAGGTCTCTTTATACCAAGTGGCAATACGACGGGCCACATCGAGGCGATCGCGGAGAATAGCTTGAGGAATTTCGCCCCCTAAACAGGCACTGGTGACGATTAAGCCTTCGCGATATTCAGCCAGTAAGTCCTTATTAACACAAGGACGGGAAAAAATGCCTTTACCTTGATACCCTTCTAGGTGAGAAATTGTCGTGAGTTTGGTTAAATTTTTATAGCCAATGTTATCTTTAGCCAGGACAACTTGGTGATAGCGGGGACGGCGTTCTTGTTTGGTAATGTCGCCATTGATGACGTACATTTCATTGCCGATAATCGGTTTTACGCCTTTCCCTCGGCAGATTTTCACCAGTTGCGCCGCGCCGTACATCACGCCGTGATCCGTGAGGGCGATCGCGGGCATTTCCAGTTCAGCAGCGCGATCGACGAGCTGCTGAAGTTGACTGGCGCCATCGAGGAGACTGTAATCGCTATGAATATGTAAGCCAACAAAAGACATTGTTAATTCTGACCTGTTAAGAGTTAAGTAGGGGCGAAAAATGCCCTCCTGGGAGGGGGTAGGGGTGGGTTTCCCTAAAAGTTTTCTATCCAATGCAACAAATTCCACCCTATATCCTGAAGACCCAAATAGCCGTAGGGGCGAAAAATTTTTCGCCCCTACTCGGCCTTAAGATACCCCATCTTCTTGCTGCAACATCTGGGCATAATCATCCATCCCGAGTTGAGCCAGTTGCGAGTCTTCCTCAACAAACCCATGTGCCAGAGATGTCAGGTGATGGGAGTTAGGACAACGATGACGGCGATCGCGAAATCTGAGAAAGGCAATAAAATCAGCGACCTGCTGGAGTTGTTCCTCAGTTAAGCGGTCGATGTCGTTTTTAACCGTATCGGGGTTAAGCAACATGGGGATAACTCCTATCTGTTCCTTCCCAACCCAAGACAATTAAGTTCAGGAGTCGCCTAGGGCGTTAAGAAGCGGACTAGCGTTTCTAGTTTATCCCAGGCCGCGCCACTTTGGAGGACATCACGGGCGATCGCCAACCCCGCCGCCGTGTCTCCCATCGGAACCGTCCCCGCCACCTGGAGAGCCAAAGCACTATTGAGGGCCACCACATCTTGCTGAGCTTGAGTCCCCTTTCCTTGCAGGAGCGATCGCAGAATCTCAGTATTCTCCTCAATCTCCCCACCCCGTAGAGCCTCAGTGGGAGCCAACGCCAGGCCCAACTCCCGAGGATTGAGTTCCTTGGAGGTCACCTGGCCTCCCTCCAACACCGCCAAATCCGTGATATCCGCCAATCCCGCCTCATCGAGACGTTCCCGTCCATGTAGCACCATGGCCCGCTCCGGTCCCAACTGGCCTAACGCTTTCGCCACCGTCTCCAACAACCCCGAATCATAGACCCCCATCACCTGTCCCGTCGGTCGCAACGGATTCACCAGGGGACCGAGGAGATTAAACACCGTCCGCACCTTCAGGGTTTTCCGCAGCGGAACCACCGCCTTCATCGCCGGGTGCCAACCCGGAGCAAACAGAAACGTTACCCCCACCTCAGACACCGCCGCCTCAATGCGTTCCGCCGGAGCCTGGAGATGAATCCCCAAGGCTTCCAACACATCCGCCGACCCCACTTTACTCGACGCTGAGCGATTACCATGTTTGACCACCGCCACTCCAGCAGCGGCGGCCACAAAGGCGACACAAGTGGAGATATTAAACGTCGAGGCTCCATCCCCTCCCGTTCCACAGGTATCGATGCGGGGAGTGGGTAGGGGGGCCTCAGTTCTCGGGTGACTGAGGGATTGCAGAACCTGAGCCATCCCCACCAGTTCCTCCGTCTCCACCCCTTTGGCTTGCAACGCCGCCAGGATGGCCCCGGAGAGGACTGGGGGAATCTCCTCCTTGAGCCAACCTTGCATGAGCTGACTGGCCTGCGATCGCGTCAGAGACTGACCATCAAGCAGTTGTTGTAGCAGAACCGAAGGATTGAGAGTAGCCGCAGATGTCGAAGCGTCAACCATAATTGTTCAATGTTTGCCCCCAATTATGAAACAAAACCGGGTGGCTGAAAAGCCTTCTCTGGCCAATCCACTCAGGCGAGGGATGAGTTCCCTCATCTGAGGTCACTCCATATCCCGCCACGGTTCCCCGTTTCATGGTCCTCCATTTAACGATACAGCAGAACGGGAATGTTGCTGGCCCGCAGCATTTGGGCCGTGGTACTCCCAATCACCAAATGACGAATTCGGTTATGGCCATAGGCTCCCATCACTAACAATTGGATATTGTAGTCCTGGACATACTTGCTAATCACCGTCTCGGGTTCTCCCGTCTGTAAGGAGCAAACCGGAGTTAAACCCGCCTCTTGTAACTGATTACGGGCCTCCTCAATGCGAGTAATGCCTAGAGAACTGTCGGGATTTTGGGCGATCGTAATCACATGGAGATCTAAGCCCTTAAAAATAGGCGATTCAATCAAAAACTGCAACATCTTTTTGCCAGTTTCACTGCCATCATAGGCGATTAAAACGCGCTCAATCTCCTGATACTCCCGAGAGGTAACAAAACAAGGCTTTTTGCTGCTGCGAACAATCCGTTCCAAATTTGCGCCCAGGTGTCCTGAAGCAAATTCTGCCGCTTCCCCTCGTTTTCCCAGAACAATTAAATCGGCATCTTCTTCAAATTCATGAAAACAATCCACCAAGAATCCTGTTTTGTGAAGCAGCTTGATGTCTTGAACTCCGGCATCACTTAAGATTTGTTTGGCTTTCGTTAAAATCAACTTCGCTCGTTTGTGATTGATTTTGGCTTTATCATGCTCTAAATCAACCAACTTTTTTAACAACTCTCGGGAAGCCCCAAGACCAATACTACCACTGAGATTCCCCGTTGAAACAACCCGTTGGCTGCGAACATCGGTGACAAACAAAACTGAGATTTCTGCCGATAATCGCTTTGCCAACCAACTGCCATAGTCATAGCTTTTTTCAGCAAATGACGAACCATCGGTACAGAGAAGAATAGAGTTCATAACAAGTATGCCAGTAACAAAAATTGGGGTTCCCCCCTTAGCCAGACGTTAGGATTGTTTGATGAGTTTTGGATCCTCCTGAACCGTCAGTTTATCGAGAAGCGTCGCACTGGCTTCATTTAAGCCCAACAGGTCCACGTCCGCCCCATTACGGCGAAACTTGAGAACCACCTTATCGATCGCCGCAACCGCCCCTTGATCCCACAAGTGAGCATGGGTGAGGTCAATGGTGACGCGATCGACGAGTTCATCAAAATCAAAAGAGTCTAAAAACTCTTCAATCGAGACAAAGAAAATCTGACCTGCAACCCGATAAATCCGATGATTGCCATCATCACTGAGGACTTTATCAACAAAGACCAACTCAGCAATTTTACGAGAGAAAAAGACCGTACTCATGACAATTCCCGTCGCGACACCCAAAGCAAAGTTTTTGGTCGCCACCGTGAGCAGCATCGTCGTTAGCATGACCACGGTTTCACTACGGGGAATCCGGGAAATCGTTTGAATCGACGACCAACGGAAGGTTCCAATGGAAACCATAATCATCACCGCCACCAGAGTCGCCATGGGAATCTGTTGCACCCAATTACTCAACGCCAAAATGGCAAACAGGAGAAATACTCCAGCAGCAAACGTTGACAGTCGCCCTCGTCCGCCGGATTGGACGTTAATGACAGATTGGCCAATCATACCGCAGCCGGCCATCCCACC
Organism: Sodalinema sp.; assembly: GCF_046483825.1. Taxonomy (NCBI): domain Bacteria; kingdom Bacillati; phylum Cyanobacteriota; class Cyanophyceae; order Oscillatoriales; family Oscillatoriaceae; genus Sodalinema; species Sodalinema sp. Next base: position 3,480 of record NZ_JAWOCL010000224.1, on the reverse strand, counting down.
AAAAAATGAGGTGATAATGTTCGCGACACCTTGGCCTTTGGCTTCCCGGTTCTTATCACTGGGAGTATCGGTGAGTTCGTCAACCAGGGTAGCGGTGAGGAACGAGGCCAATAAGCCCACAATAGCCATGGTGAGGGAGGTCGGTAAAATGATTTGTAGCGTCTCTAGGTTAAAGGGAACATTGGCCAGACTAAAGACCGGTAAGGCGGTAGGAAGTTCGCCCATATCGCCGACGGTGGGAACATCGAGATTGAGGCTAATCTTGGCGATGGTCATGACGGCGATCGCCACCAGGGGAGAGGGAAAGGCTTGAGTGAAACGGGGCAGAATATAGATAATGGCCAAGGATAAGGCCGCCATCACGTACACCGTCGGCGGAACATTAGTGAGTTGCGGCAATTGTGCCAGAAAAATCAACACCGCTAGGGCGTTGATATAGCCCGTAACAACGGATCTCGGCACATACTTCATTTGTCGGCCCAGTTTTAAGAAGCCAAAAATAACCTGAAAAATGCCGGTCAGTAAGGTTGCCGCTAAGAGATAGTCTAAGCCGTGATCTCGGACCAAATCGATCATTAGCAAGGCCATCGCCCCCGTCGCCGCCGAGATTGACCCCGGTCGTCCACCGAGAACAGCCGTCACCATCGCGATAATAAAGGAGGCGTAGAGTCCCACTTTGGGGTCAACACCGGCAATAATCGAGAAGGCGATCGCCTCAGGAATCAGGGCCAGGCCCACAACAGCCCCAGCTAAGATATCGCCTTTCACATTGGAGAACCATTCTCGTTTGAGAACATCAAGATTTAAGTACATAAGAGGTTCAACGCCGAGTATTTGCGTAACTGCATCAGAAAAATACCATAGCCCTGTGGCCATAGCGGTCATGTTGGCTCCACGAAACCCACTCCTGGGGCTGAATCGGTTGGCGAGTTCAATCCTGAACCCGAGTTTCCCAAATCACGGCCAGGCCCGCCCCAGCGGCTTCAGCTAGAACACTCATGAGGCGATAAACCGTCACCGCCGCCAGAACCGTTCCCATGGGAAATCGGGTTCCTAATACCGAGACAGCGGTGGCTTCGAGAACACCCACCCCCCCAGGGGCACCGGGAACCACTAACCCCAATAACCAGGCGAAACTAAAGCCGCCAAATAAGAGGGGTAAATCGGCTGGAGAAATGGGGGCGATCGCCGACCAAACCAAGAGAAAGCCACTGGTTCGCAATCCCACAAACAGAAACTCCCCCAAGAGAGGACGTAGGGGATAGCGACGAATGCGAAATTCCTTAACCGCTGGGGGAGACTCGTCAGCCGCGACGTTAACATCACCGTTGGGGAGAGATTTCCCCTTGAGTTTCATGCGAGCCACCCGTTCGAGAATAGGATTGAGTAACCGGGGATGAATGCCCACACAGACGGCGACCAAGGCCAAGCCGCCTAACCAACCCCGAGACTCTCCCACCGCAAATAACACCACAGGAAGGCTGGCCGCTGCCATCAGCAGGGGTTCGAGGAGTACGCTCGCCGTCACCGCCACCCCCGATAAGTCCGCCTTTTGCCCTTCCCGAATCCGTCCATAGAAATGCCAGATATTGCCGGGGAGATATTTGGCAATGTTGGTTTTGAGGAAAACCCGTGTCGCCCAGGCTTGGGAGACGGGTTGATTAAACTCTCGTAAAATCCAACCCCAGACCCAACCAGACCAGGTATGAGCCAATAGGGTAACAGCTAAGGCACTCAGAAGCCAAGTGCTGGCCTGGGGCCGTAGGCGAATTTGGCTCACCTCACTCCAATGTTGATAGAGAGTTTGCAGCAGGAAAAAGACGGTCGCCCCTAAAATGAACCAACGCAGATAGGGTTTGAGGCGGTGTAGGAGTGATTTCACGGCGTTAAAATGACGAACATGAGGCGGGTTTGCTGTTCCTCGTTGGTCCTACAGGAAATTGAATTATGAGACTGTCCAATTTAACAAGGTTTGACGCGCATCAGGGAACGACCAACATGGCCCTAGATGCAATTCTCGATCGCGCCCTGGGAGGCAACGCCATCAGCGAAGCGGAGGGGGTAACGCTCTTAGAACAAACTGATGCTGGGGCGATCGCCGCGATTCGCGACGCTGCCGACGAGTTACGACGGCAACAGGTGGGCGATACGGTCACCTATATTATTAACCGCAATATTAACTTCACGAATATCTGTCAGCAACATTGTAGCTTCTGTGCCTTTCGCCGCGATGCGGGCCAAGCGGGGGCCTATTGGCTCGATCTCGATGTGGTGTTGCAGAAGGCCCAGGAGGCTGTTGAGCGAGGGGCGACGGAAATCTGTATGCAGGGAGGCTTGAACCCCGAGGCGCAACAGGATGGCTCCTCTCTGGCCTATTATCTCAATCTTGTGCAGCATCTGAAACAGGGGTTTCCTCAATTACATCTTCATGCGTTTTCGCCCCAAGAGATTCAATTTATCGCCCAGCAGGATAACCTGAGTTATACAGCGGTCATTGCGGCCTTGCAAGAGGCGGGCGTGGGGTCGATGCCGGGAACAGCGGCGGAAGTGTTAGATGAGCAAGTTCGCCGCATTCTCTGTCCCGAGAAAACCGATACCGCCACCTGGTTAGAGATTGTCGAAACTGCCCATCGTCTGGGGATGCCCACCACGAGTACCATGCTATCGGGGCATATCGAAACTCGTCAGCAACAGATGGGGCATTTGGGCAAGTTGCGATCGCTGCAACAACGAGCCGGCGATCGCGATTATCCGGCCCGAATCACGGAATTTATTTTACTACCCTTTATCGGTCAAGAGGCCCCAGCCCCATTGCGGCAACGGGTGGGACGAGATCAACCGATTTTGGAAGATGCCTTATTACTCACCGCCGTGGCCCGTTTATTCCTAGGACAATGGATTCCCAACCATCAACCGAGTTGGGTCAAATTGGGGCTAACAGGCGCCACCACCGCCCTCTCTTGGGGCTGTAACGACATTGGTGGCACGCTCATGGAGGAACATATTACCTCCATGGCTGGCGCTCAAGGGGGAACCTGTATGCAGCCCGAAACCCTGCAAGCGGCTATCCGTTCCCTGGGGCGAACTCCCCAACAACGGGATACGCTGTATCACTCTCTTGAGGTGGCGATCGCCCATTAACCCCCTATTGTCACTCTATGGCCCAAAAATCATGCAGACAGATTATGGGCGCTTCCTTGTCTGTATGGACTATTTGCGAGATTTTCCAACCATAAACTTATATGAAATTAAATAAATATATGTAAATCCGAAACTTAGCGCCGCTCTGCCAATCTGACATTAACTCAAAAAAAAACCACTAATTATTGACAATGTCAGGTTAGTGGATTATGCTGGAAGGCACAGAGTCAAGCTGCATAAAGGTCAGCACCCCCGGCTGAAGCACGGGGGCTTCGTGCCCTCCAGCATAATCCACTAACCTGACATTGTCAATAATTAGTGGTTTTTTTTTGAGTTAAT